>NZ_NSGT01000101.1:0-30994 GCF_009192905.1 Xanthomonas sp. LMG 12459 | reverse complement strand
GGGGTTTTTAGAGGTGCCCTGAAGTCCCTCCCACAAGGATTCCGCCCCCCCTGTGGGAGCGACTTCAGTCGCGACGCAGGCAGCAAAACGCTGCGCAGCGAAGCCGCTCCTGCACCTGCCGTGCGTGCTCAGTGTCCTCAACGTCGCGGAGCGACGCTGGCCGCCACCGCGCCGATGTCCGATCATCGCGGTTCCTTCGAACGAGAGCGCAAGCATGGACCTGGGAATCGCCGGCAAGTGGGCGCTGGTCTGCGCCGCGAGCAAGGGGCTGGGACTGGGCTGCGCGCAGGCGCTGGCCCGCGAAGGGGTGCACGTAGCGATCGTGGCACGCGGCCAGGCCGCGCTGGAGGCGGCCGCGGCGCAGCTGCGCGCGCTCGACGGTGGTGGCGAGGTGGTCGCGGTGGCGGCGGACATCGCCACCGAGGCCGGACGTGCCGCTGCACTGGCCGCCTGCCCGCAGGTCGACATCCTGATCAACAACGCCGGCGGACCGCCGCCCGGCGATTTCCGCGACTGGGAACGCGAGGACTGGCTGCGCGCGCTCGACGCCAACATGCTGGCGCCGATCGCGCTGATCCGCGCCACCGTCGATGCGATGCAGGCGCGCGGCTTCGGCCGCATCGTCAACATCACCTCGGCCGCGGTGAAGGCACCGATCGACAGCCTGGGCCTGTCCAACGGCGCGCGGGCGGGCCTTACCGGCTTCGTCGCCGGGCTGGCGCGGCGCACGGTGGCGCACAACGTGACCATCAACAACCTGCTGCCCGGGCAGTTCGACACCGACCGGCTGCGCGGCAACATCGCCCACGCCGCGCAGCGCGAGGGCATCGACCCCGCCGACCTGGCCGAACGCAAGCGCCGGCAGATTCCGGCCGGGCGCTTCGGCACCGCGGAAGAATTTGGTGCGGCCTGCGCCTTCCTGTGCAGCGCGCAGGCCGGCTACCTGAGCGGGCAGAACCTGCTGCTGGATGGCGGCAGCTATCCGGGGACGTTCTGAAGAGCCGGGATTGGGGATTCGGGAGTGGGGATTGGTAAGCCGAGATGCGCCGCGCGTGCGTAGAACGCGGTGATGCGGGCGCCACCGCTGGCCGCGGCGCGACGCGGGCGGCGATAATGCGCGGATGGATCCTTCCGCTTTCGACTCCCAGCACATCCGCCGCGCGTTCGCGCGTGCCGCCGCCAGTTACGATGCCGCCGCGGCGCTGCAGCGCGAGGTGCAGGGGCGCTTGCTGGAATCGCTGGACTACCTCGGCGACCGCGTCCCGCAGGTGGTGCTGGACGTGGGCAGCGGTCCGGCGCATGCCGCCGCGGCGATGAAGAAGCGCTGGCCACGCGCACAGGTGATCGCGCTCGACCAGGCGCTGCCGATGCTGCAGCAGGCCAAGCGCCAGGCCGGTTGGTGGAAGCCGTTCGGCCGCGTCTGCGCCGATGCGCGCGCGCTGCCGCTGGCCGAGCACAGCGTCGATGTGATCTTCAGCAATCTGTGCCTGCAGTGGGTCGAGGACCTGCCGGCGGTGATCGCCGGATTCCGCCGCGTGCTGCGCCCCGGCGGCCTGCTGCTGTGTTCCAGCTTCGGCCCGGACACCCTGATCGAACTGCGCGAGGCCTTCGCCCAGGCCGACCGGACCACGCCGCACGTGAGCCGCTTCGCGCCGATCGCGCAGTTCGGCGATGCGCTGATGCTGTCGGGCTTCCGCGATCCGGTGCTGGACCGCGACGTGTTCAACCTGACCTATCCGGACCTTGCCGCGCTGATGCGCGAACTGCGCGCGATCGGCGCCACCAACGCGCTGCAGGCGCGCCGCCACACCCTCACCGGCCGCGGCCGCTTCGCCGCCGCCAGCGCCGCCTACGAGCCGCTGCGCGGCGCCGACGGCACCCTGCCCAGCACGTGGGAAGTGATCTACGCGCACGCCTGGGCGCCGCCGCCGGGCGCGCCGATCCGCGAGGGCGGCGGCGAGATCGCCGCGGTGCCGCTGTCAGCGATCCCGATCCGCCGCCGCGGCGACTGAGCCAGGCAGCACCCGGAACAGCACCCGACCCTGGTAGGGCATCCCCAACGCTTGCGCCTGTGCGCCCTGCGCGGCGATGCGCGCGGCGACCTGCGGCCAGGCCTCCTGCTTGCACACCCACACCCGCCCGGCGCGCGGTTGCCGCAACACCGTGAGCAGATCGGCGTCGTATTCGGGACCGAAACGCGGCGCGTCGCGCACTGGGTCCAGGCGGATCTTGCGTACCTGCGCGCCCAGTTCCAGGCGCAGGCCGTAGCGCGCCATGTCCTCGACGAACACCACCTCGCGCACCGGCGCATCGGCACGCTGCGCGATCGCCTGCGCCCAGGCGCCGGCATCCTTGTGCGTGGGCAGCAGCGCCACGGCCAGTTCGAGCGCCAGCAGCAATCCGCACCAGCCCAGCAGCCACGGCCAGCGCCACGGCGCCCGGCCCTCCTGCGCGCGTTGCCACGCCGCCAGCAACGCCAGCGGCACGAACAGCGGCAGCACGTACAGCGGCAACCGCGAGCGCGACAGGCACAGCACCAGCAGCGGCAGCAGCAGCCACAAGGTCAGCAGCAGCGGCGCGGCCTGCTGCAGGCGCAACGCCGGATCGCGCCACCACTGCCGCAGTTGCCGCGGCAATTGCCAGGCCCAACGCGCCAGCGCCGGCGTCCACGGCAGCGTGCCCAGGACCAGGATCGGCGCATACGCCACCGCCCAGCCGTACCACTGCGCGTTGCGCCCGAACGCATCGCTTGCCACGCGCTTGACCACCTCGTCACCAACGAAGTACTGCAGCAATCCCGGATGGCCGTGGATCACCGCCAGGTACCAGGGCAGCGCCAGCACCACGAACAGGACGATGCCGGAGAGCTGCAGCGCACGCCGCGGCGGCCCGGGCGTCACCGCGTTGAACAGCAGCAGCGCCGGCAGCGGCAGCAGGCCAGGCGGGCCCTTGGTCATGAACGCCAGGGCGAAGCCGGCCCACATCGCCGCGATCCAGCGCTTGCCCTGTCCGGGCGGATGCGCCCGCGCTTCGACGAAGGCCCACACCGCCAGGGTCTCGCAGGCGGCGAGCAGGAAGTCGGTGGAAATCCATTGCGCCGCGCCGAACGGGGCCAGCATGGTCGCGTACAGCAGCGCCGCCTGCGCCGGCAGCTCAGGGCGTTCGGGAAACAGCCGCGCGGCCAGGCGCCACACCAGCAGCACGCACAGCAGGTAGGACAGCGCCGATGGCAACCGCGCCGCCCAGGGCGACGGCCCGAACGCGGCGACGCTGGCGGCGATCGCCCAGTAGGTCAACGGCGGCTTGGTCCAGTGCGCCACGTCCTCGCTGCGCCGGGGCGTGAGCCAGTCGCCGCTGTGCAGCATGTTCAGCGCGACATTGGAGTAACGGCCCTCGTCGGCATCCCAGATGCCGCGGGCGCCGAGCAGGGCCAGCGCGAGGGTGCAGGCCAGCAGCGCCACAGCGACGGCCGGGGAACGAAGCAGCGCACGCATCGGCAGTCCTCTCGGTCGACGCGGCGACCTTAGTCACCGCGCCTGCGGCCGCAGATGACGGCCGGCGGACAGTTTTGCGACAGCGCGAACGCGCCGGCCTCAGGCCGGCGCGTGGCTCAGGCGGAGACCTGCGCGATCCAGTCTTCCAGGTTGTAGTAGTTGCTCACCCGGGCGATCCTGCCGTCGCGGATGTCGAAGAACGCCCCGCCCGGCAGCACGTAGCGCTGGCCGCGCGCCTCCGGCAGGCCGGTGTCGGTGTGGTGGTATTCGCCATGCACCACGTACTCGGCGGCGGCACGGCCGCCGTCCTGCGCGGCCAGCACCACGATGTCGTGCAACTGCTCGCGGTAGCTGGCGTTCATGCGCTGCAGGAAGGCGGCGAAGACCTCCTTGCCGGTCTCGCGCGCGCCCTGGTTGAGATCGTGGGCGACATCGTCGGTGAGCATGCCCAGCATGCCGTCCCAGTCGCCGCGGTTGAACGCCGCGTAATAGGCATGCACCAGGGCGATGGCCTGGTCCTGCGCAGGAACTCCGTGGTTGCTCATGGCTGCCTCCCTCGGGCCGTGGAAAGACCCATCATACGGCGCGGCACAGCCCTGCGGCGGGCAGCCACCGGCGGCGGCGATGGAGGCACTGGACCTTCTGCAGCCGCAAGCGCCAACTGGGTCGGACACAGTGCGCCAGGCCCGCGATCTTTCGCGACTCGGGACGGCACTGCCACGGGGGCACCAAGGCTGCGCGCGCGCTGCGTGGGCGCGCTCCATCGGCCGCGCAGTGCGCGCCTGTTTTGGGCGCCGCCCCATGGGAGCGCCTCCGATGCGACGGCAAACTCGCTTGCACATCCCTCGCAGTCGACACACCCGGCGCTGCGCAACCAATCGGAGGAGTGTGCATGTCTCGCACTGTGGTCCTGTCGCTGTCGCTGCTGCTCGCTGGCTGCTCGTCTGTCCGCTCACCGCCCCAGACTCCAGCCACTGCGGCACCATCGCCCCCGACACTCCTGGACCGCGGCAGTTACGACGTATCGGTGCAAACGCCCTCCCTGGCGCAAAACGAACGCGTCCGTTTCCTCATCCTGCATTACACCGCGCTCAATGACGCCCGTTCACTGAAGGTGCTGTCAGGCCCGGATGTCAGCGCCCATTACCTGGTGCCGGCGCGCCCGGCGCTGGTGGATGGAAAGCCGGTCGTCCTGCAACTGGTGGCCGAACAGAAACGGGCGTGGCACGCTGGCGTGAGCGCCTGGAATGGCCGCAGCAATCTGAACGATACGTCCATCGGTGTGGAGATCGTCAATCTCGGCTTTGCACAGGGCAAGGCCGGCAATCGGCAGTGGTACGCCTTCGCGCCGGAGCAAGTCGCCGCGCTGGTGCCGCTGCTCAACGACCTCATCACCCGCTATGGCATCGCACCGCAGAACGTGCTCGGCCACAGCGACGTGGCGCCCCTGCGCAAGTACGATCCAGGTCCGCTGTTCCCCTGGGAAATGCTCGCCCGGCACGGCATCGGCGCATGGCCGGACCAGGCGAACGTGCGCCGCTACCTGGCCGGGCGCGATCCCAATGCGCCCGGCGATGTACTCGCGCTGCAGCGGGCGCTCAAGCGTTATGGGTACAACGAGGTGAGTGTCGACGGGCGTTGGAGCGGACAACTGCAACGCGTCGTCGCCGCGTTCCAGATGCACTTCAGGCCACGCAAGACCAGCGGCATCATCGACGCTGAAACCGAGAGCATCGCCAACGCCCTGGTCGTCCAGTACGTCGACCCGGCATGGTGAGCGCGCGGGCTCGCATCCGCGGGTCGGCGCGCGCAACGCCAAGACATGCAGGAACCGCGCGCGTGCGACGACCGCGATCCAACGAAGCGCCTGCACGCCGATGACCGTCAGGTCGTGACGGGAGCGCTGCTGTAGCGTCGTCGCCTGCAGCGGCCTCGACCCGGCATCGCCGCTGGTTCGACGGATTCACCCTCGATCTCCGCCGGGATCCCTGCTCGTCCGCCGAGACGCACAGCGGCCCTGCTCCGCGATGTGCGCCCTTGCACGGCCGTGATCGCGCCCGGCCAGATGCAGGCCATGGCGCGGCTGCATGACGTGCGCGGCCCGCATGGGCCGCGCGCCGGCCTCGCCATCACTTCGTGTACGCGAACGTTGCGGTGGCGATTGATCCGGGTGCGCTCGGCAGCGGCCGGCGCCAGGGAATGCGCCGTTGCGTACCGCACCCCGCAGGTTCAGGCGCCGGGGACCACCAGGTCGCGATGGAAGAAGTACAGCTCCTGCAGCAGGAAGCGCCAGCGGGTCTGGAAGCTGCGGAAACGGCTGCTCGGGGTCGACGACGCCAGGGCGTCGATCTGCAGTTCCTGGCACAGCCGCAGCGCCCGTGCCATGTGCAGCGGATCGCTGACCACGATCACCCGGTGCAGGCCGTGTTCGCGCATCAGCCGCCGCGCCTCGATCAGGTTCTGCCGGGTGGTGCGCGACACCGTCTCGATCAGGATCGCGTCGGCCGGCACGTCGTGGCGCAGCGCGTAGCGCCGGGCCACCTGCGACTCGGCGAAGCGCGCGCCGTTGCCGAAGCCGCCGGTGAAGATCAGGGTCGGCGCGTAGCCGCGCTGGTACAGGTCAAGGCCATGACGGATGCGCTCTTCGAACACCGGCGAGGGCTTGGCGTCGTAGGCCGCGGCGCCGAGCACGATGATCGCGTCGGCCGGCGCCGCCTGGTCGCGGTCGCCGACCCAGACGATGTAGATCGCCACGCCCAGCAGCCACAGCCCCAGCAGCGCCGCCAGGCGCAGCAGCCAGCGCAGCCAGCGGAAGCCGCCCCGCGCACTCATGCCGCGCCCCACGGCAAGGCGTCCAGGTCGACGTTGCCGCCGGACAGGATCACCCCGACGCGGCGCCCGGCGAAACGCGCCGGCTGTGCCAGCACCGCCGCCAGGGCGATCGCCGAGGACGGCTCCACCACCTGCTTGAGCACCTGCCACAGCAGCCGCATCGCCGCCACGGTCGCCGCGTCCTCCACCACCAGCACCTCGGCCTGGCCGTGCAGCAGGGCGAAGTTGGGTTCGCCGAGGGTGCCGCGCAGGCCGTCACAGAGCGTGTCCGGGACCATGTCCAGGCGGCGCTCGCCGGCGGCCAGCGAGCGCGCAGTGTCGGCGGCGCCAGCCGGCTCGGCCAGCAGCAGCTGCGCCTGCGGCGCCCGCGCCGACAGCGCCAGGCGGCTGCCCGCGGCCAGGCCGCCGCCGCCGACCGGCACCACCAGCAGGTCCAGCCCGCCACTGGCGTCCAACAGTTCCAGCGCCGCGGTGCCCTGCCCGGCGATCACCGCCGGATCGGCATAGGGATGCACCAGGGTCGCGCCGGTATCGCGCTGCACTTGCGCGCACAGCGCCTCGCGCGCGGCGATGCTGGGCGCGCAACGCCACAGCGTGGCGCCGTGGCGGGCGATGTTGGCGAGCTTGACGGCGACCGCCCCCTCCGGCACCACCACATGGCAGCCGATGCCGCGGGTGCGCGCGGCCAGGGCCAGGGCCGCGCCATGGTTGCCGGAGGAATGGGTGACCACCCCGCAGGCCGCCTGCGCCGGGTCCAGCGCCCACACCGCGTTGCAGGCGCCGCGGAACTTGAACGCGCCGCCGCGCTGCAGGTGTTCGGCCTTGAAGTACAGCTGCGCGCCGGTGGCGGCATCCAGCGCCCGCGAACGCAGCACCGGGGTCGGCCGCGCGTGCGCGGCAATGCGTGCGGCGGCCGCCAGGACGTCGCCGAACTCGGGCAGAAAACGTGAGACCATGCGCGAAAGGGTAGCGTATCGTCGCCAACGTGCAGCGCCCGCGACCCGCGCCGGTTCGCCGTCGTTGCGCGCAACTTAAGCGTTCAAGTGCAGCCGATGAAGTTAAGGGGGGATTCAATGCCACGGACCGAACCTGTCAGCCAGTCTGCTGGAGGGCAAACGCCATGAAACTGCGCCTGATCTGCGCCGCTGGACTGCTGGCCGCACTGGGCGGCTGCGCCACCTACGATTACGCCGGAGGCGGCGAGGGTGGCTACTACCGTGGCGCCCCGTCGGTCGAATACCGCTATCCGGCCGGCTACTCCGAGTACTACTCGCCCTACGGCGCGGTGCCCTACTACGGTTACGGCCCGTCCTATTACGGCTACTACGGGTACGGCGTGCCGTATTACTACTACCGTGGCTACGATGGCCCGCGCCACCGCCCGCCACCGCGTCCGCGGCCGGACGACGGCGGCTCGCGGCCGCCGCCGCCGCCGCCGCCCAGCGTGGGTGGTCGGGTACCGACGCCGTGGCGCGACATGGACCGCCTGCGGCGTCCGGACGCGCTCAATTCGGCACCGCGGCCGCAATCGATGCAGCCGGCCCGGCCGGCGATGCAGCGGCCCGAGGGCATGCAGCGCCCGCCGGCGCCGCGCCCCGGCAATATGGGTCGCAGCAATGGGACACGTCGCACACTCGAACCCTAAGAAAGGGCTTGCGTTCGCCTGTTCCAGCACGCACTCTACGTCCTACGGGGTGACCGCCTGCGTCGCTTTATGACCCGAAGGGGTCGACCCCACCGTCTATGTCGATGTCCGACAGGGAAATCTGGATCCCCCCTGTTCCGGCCCTGTCGGGCGTCGGCGCCTCACAACGAAAAGCCCCGGTCCGCCGGGGCTTTTCGCGTTGGGGCCTTGCCATTGCTGGCGCGGCGCCGGCGGTCGGCGAAAAACGGGCATAAAAAAGGGCCGGTAGTCCCCCGACTACCGGCCCCCAGCTCCCCCAACGTGCGCGTGACTGGCCCCTGTTCCAATTCCAGTCATACGCCCCTGACGCATTGCCACGTTGGGTGCAGTAGGAATATCTGCAGATTGCGTGCCAACTTGAGGCCCGGATCCGCAATTTGTGATGCAACCGCTAAAATTCCTGTTCACACCCCGAGCAACGTCCCGTGTCGCCCCCTGCCGCCGGCCCCGCGCCGGCCGACGAGACCCCGATGAGCGATTCCTTCTACCGCCATGACGTGATCGTGATCGGCGGCGGCCATGCCGGCACCGAGGCGGCGCTGGCGTCCGCGCGTGCCGGCGCGCGCACCCTGCTGCTGACCCACAACGTGGAGACGGTGGGGGCGATGAGCTGCAACCCGGCGATCGGTGGCATCGGCAAGGGCCACCTGGTCAAGGAGATCGACGCGCTGGGCGGGGCGATGGCCCACGCCGCGGATCTGGCCGGCATCCAGTGGCGGACCCTCAATGCCTCCAAGGGCCCGGCGGTGCGTGCGACCCGCTGCCAGGCCGACCGCAGCCTGTACCGCAGCGCGATCCGGCGCCTGGTCGAGGCGCAGCCGAACCTGACCGTGTTCCAGGCCGCGGTGGACGACCTGGTGATGGACGGCGAGCGCGTGCGCGGCGTGCTGACCCAGACCGGGCTGCGCTTCGAGGCCGCGGCGGTGGTGCTGACCGCCGGCACCTTCCTGGCCGGCAAGATCCACATCGGCCAGACCCAGTACGCCGGCGGCCGCGCCGGCGATCCGCCGGCCACCGCGCTGGCGCAGGCGCTGCGCGACGGCCGCTTCGGCGTGGACCGGCTCAAGACCGGCACCCCGCCGCGCATCGACGGACGCAGCCTGGACTACGCGGCGATGGAGGAACAGCCCGGCGACGATCCGCTGCCGGTGATGTCGTTCCTGGGCGAGGTGACGCAGCATCCGCGCCAGGTCTCGTGCTGGATCACCCACACCACCGAGCGCACCCACGCCATCATCCGCGGCGCGATGGACCGCTCGCCGCTGTACACCGGCCAGATCGAAGGCATCGGCCCGCGCTACTGCCCCTCGATCGAGGACAAGGTGGTGCGCTTCGCCGAGAAGGCCAGCCATCAGATCTTCGTCGAGCCGGAAGGCCTGGACGTGGTCGAGATCTACCCCAACGGCATCTCCACCTCGCTGCCGTTCGACGTGCAGCTGGAGCTGGTGCGCTCGATCCGCGGCTTCGAGCGCGCGCACATCACCCGCCCCGGCTACGCCATCGAGTACGACTTCTTCGACCCGCGCGGGCTCAAGGCCTCGCTGGAGACCAAGGCCATGCCCGGGCTGTTCTTCGCCGGCCAGATCAACGGCACCACCGGCTACGAGGAAGCCGCCGCGCAGGGCCTGATCGCCGGCCTCAACGCTGCGCGCCAGGTGCGCGGGCTGGAACCATGGTCGCCGCGCCGCGACCAGGCCTACATCGGCGTGCTGATCGACGACCTGATCACCCACGGCACCAGCGAGCCGTACCGCATGTTCACCAGCCGCGCCGAGTACCGGCTGCAGCTGCGCGAGGACAACGCCGACGCGCGCCTGACCGGCATCGGCCACGACCTGGGCATCGTCGACGAAACGCGCTGGGCGCGCTTTCAGGCCAAGCAGGAGGCAGTGGCGCGCGAGAACGAGCGCCTGCGTGCGCTGTGGGCCACGCCGGGCAACGCGCTGGGCCGCGAGGTCGCGGCGACGCTCGGCGTGGCGGTGAGCCGCGAGACCACCGTGCTGGACCTGATCAAGCGCCCGGAACTGGACTACGCCGCGCTGATGCGGGTGCCGTCGCTGGGCCCGGGCGTGGCCGACGCGCAGGTGGCGGAGCAGGTGGAGATCGGCATCAAGTACGCCGGCTACCTGGACCGCCAGCGCGACGAGATCGCCCGCCAGCAGCGCCACGAGGACACCCCGATCCCGCCCGCCTTCGACTACGCGCAGGTGCGCGGCCTTTCGGCCGAAGTGCAGCAGAAGCTCGAGCGCGTGCGCCCGCAGACCGTGGGCCAGGCGCAGCGCATCCCCGGCATGACCCCGGCGGCGATCTCGCTGCTGCTGGTGCACCTGGAACGCGCGCGCCGCAGCCGGGTGGCGTGATCGATCGCGAACGCGCATCGCGCGCAGCCCCCCCACGCAGGAGCGGCTTCAGCCGCGACCTGGGCGTGTCGGCAATGCCCCGTCGCGGCTGAAGCCGCTCCTTTGTTTTTCCCTTCTCCCCTCGGGAGAAGGTGCCCCGAAGGGGCGGATGAGGGTACGGATGGAGCACTAAGGTCCGGAGGCGGCGCTGCGCTCCCGGACCCTCACCCCAACCCCTCTCCCGGGGGGAGAGGGGCTTTGACTACGGAAGCCGACGCATCCGCGCGACTGGCACATGGTTCCAGACGAAGCAGCGCGTGCCAGCGCCGGCGGCGATTGCCGGGAGGGGGTACGCACTGGGGTTGGACTCACTCCTGCGTGGCCACCGGCAGCAGCCGCTGGCGCAGCAGCAGCGCGGCCAGGTCCAGGGTTTCGCCGGCCACGCGCATCACGCTGCCCATGTTGATGAAGCCGTGGATCATGCCGGGGTGGACGCGCACCAGGGTTTCCACACCCGCCTCGCGCAGGCGCTGCGCGTAGTGCAGGCCTTCGTCGTGCAGCGCGTCGCGGTCGGCGAGCACCACCAGCGCCGGGGCGACCCCGGCCACGTCCGGCGCGACCACCGGCGAGATGCGCCAGTCCGACCCCAGCGACGGGTCGGGCAGGTACTGACGGTCGAAGAAGCGCATCGCCGCCTCGGTCAGCGGCGGGATGCCGGCGTTGTGCACGCGCGAGGGGAAGGGATTGTCCGCACGCAGGTTGGTCAGCGGATAGATCAGGATCTGGCAGCGCAGGACGATGCCGGCATCGCGCGCGCCCAGCGCGGCGCTCGCCGCCAGGGCGCCGCCCATGCTGTCGCCGGCGATGGCCAGGCGCTGCGGATCGGCGCCGACCTCGGCCGGGTGCGCGGCCACCCAGCGCACCACCGCGATCACGTCCTCGATGCCAGCCGGCGCCGGATGCTCGGGCGCCAGCCGGTAGTCCACCGCCAGCACCTGGCAACCGGCGCGCGCGGCCAGTTGCCGGCACACGTCGTCGTGCGAATCGAGGTCGCCGACCACGCCACCGCCGCCATGCGCGTAGAGGCAGGTCGGCGCCGGGCCCGCGTCGAGGCCGTGCGGGCGGTACAGGCGCAGCGGAATCGGGGCGGCCGGACCCGGCGCCTGCAGGTCGCGGACCTCGGCCATCTCCACGCGTGGGAAACCGAATTGCGCGGCGACGCCGCGCATCATCGCCCGCGCCTGGGGCAAGGGCAGTTCCTCCATCGGCGGCTGCCCGGACTGCTGGGCCTGGGCGAAGAAACGCACGACGTCTGGATCGAAATACATGGGTGGCCCTCCCGGGGCGGCTGCGCAAGCGGCGTCGGGCGGATTGTTATGCTCGATAACCATTTCCGCAAATAAGCGAACCGGAACGCCGATGCGCGGTAGCCGACGGGTCAGCGGCAGGCGGCCGATCGTCATGGCACGGATGCGCGTGCAATGCAGGCGCGGCGAGGCATTGCGCAGCTTGGAGCACGCGCTGGCGACGGACGCGCACGCGGTGCCGCCACATTGCGGCGCAGCATGGACTTGCGCGCCGCATGCCGGAACGCGGCTCAGTCGTCCTGCGCGGCGGCTTCGCGGCCCTGCTGGCGGATGATGGCTTCCTGCCGCGCGTCCTCGATCGAGGCGCGCACCGCGCGCACGTCGGCGCGACGGGTGTCGAAGGTGAAGCGGCCGGTGAGCACGCTGTCCGGGCGCAACGTGCCCTTCTCGTACAGCGCCCACATCTCCTCGCCGTAGTGGGTGGCGTTGAGCTCGGGCGCGAAGCGGCCCAGGCAGTCGCGCAGGTTGTGCACGTCGCGCAGCAGCATGCTGCGGGCGGCGTTGTTGCCGGCGGCGCTGACCACCTGCGGGAAGTCGATCACCACCGGACCATCGGCGGCGACCAGCACGTTGTATTCGGACAGGTCGCCGTGCACCAGGCCCAGGCACAGCATCTTCACCACGTCGCCGACCAGCTGCGTGTGGAAGGCGCGCGCCTGCTCCGGTTCCAGTTCCACCTCGCCCAGGCGTGGCGCGCTCTGCCCGTCGGCGTCGGTGACCAGGTCCATCAGCAGCACGCCGTGGAAGTAGCCGCGCGGCTGCGGCACGTGCACGCCGGCGTCCACCAGCTGGTACAGGGTGTTGGCCTCGGTGTCCTTCCACGCGGCTTCCTGCTCGCGGCGGCCGAACTTGCTGGCCTTGCCGATCGCCCGCGCCTGGCGGCTGCCGCGCACCTTGCGCCCTTCCTGGTACTGCACGCGCGCCTGGAAGCTGCGCTGCGCCATGTCCTTGTAGACCTTGGCGCAGAGCACGTCGTCGCCGGCCTGGACTACGTAGACCGCAGCCTCCTTGCCGCTCTTGAGCGGGCGCAGCACGCCGTCGATGACGCCATCGTCGATCAGCGGCTGCAGGCTCGGGGGAATCTTCATCGGGTGCGGCGTACCTGGAGTGAGTCGCCGCGATTATGGCCCAAGGCTGGCGTGGTGCCCGGCGTGCCGGAGCGGCGTCGACCGTGTCGCCAACGCGCCGAAGATACGTACGGAGCGGCTTGCGGCCTGTGCGACGAACGATTGGGCGGCGCGGCGGCGTCCGGCATTTGTCTACGACGGCCGCCGAGGTGTACCGCCGCGTTCAGCTTTCGAGACGGTGGCGCAGGGCTGTCGTGTTGTGTGCGGCGCGGGCACGCGCGAGGCGTTGCCTGGGTGGATGGTTGGATAGGCGTTCGACTGCCGTCGCGTCGGGACTGAAGTCCCTCCCACAGGAATCGCCTCCCGCACTGGGAAACCGGACGTCGCATGCTTGCGCACGGTCAGGTTCCGTCATGAAGACGGCAGTACGGCGGCTGCCGTGTTGGTTGCCACGGGGATGTCGCATAGGGCCTCGCCTTGGTCGACGGTTGGACGGCGTCCAACTGTCCTGCGTCGGGACTGAAGTCCCTCCCACAGAAGAGCGTCGTGCGTGGCGACGCTTCTGCACGCTCAGGCCTGCCGGCCTCGGGCTCGCCGCAGGCCAGCCCAGGCCCGGCCTCGCGCTGCCTCGGTTCCGGCTCAGGGCGAGGCAGCGACCTGGGCCTGGGCGTCGGCGCCGCCGCCGAGCACCTGGTACAGGGTGACGCGGTTGCTGGCGTCCTGCAGGCGCAGCGCGATCAGCGCCTGCTGCGCGGCGAACAGCGAGCGTTGCGCATCCAGCACCGGCAGGTGGCCGTCCAGGCCGGCGCGGTAGCGCGCGTCGGCCAGGGTGTAGCTGCGCTGGCTGGCGTCGACCAGGGCCTGCTGCGCGGTCAGCTGCGCCTGCAGGTGGTCGCGCGTGGCCAGGGCGTCGGCCACTTCGGCGAAGGCCGACTGGATCGCCTTCTCGTACTGCGCCACGGCGATGTCCTTGCCGAGCTTGGAGGCGTCCAGCGAGGCCTTCAGCGCACCGGCGTGGAAGATCGGCGCGGTGATGCTGGGCACGAACGACCAGGTGCGGCTGCCGGCGGAGAACAGCGTGGACAGCGCATCGCTGCTGCGCCCGGTCGAGGCGGTCAGGCTCAGCGACGGGAAGAACGCCGCGCGTGCGGCGCCGATGTCGGCGTTGGCGGCCTGCAGGCTGTGCTCGGCGGCGAGTACGTCCGGACGCTGCAGCAACACCGTCGAGGACAGGTGCGCCGGCAGCGGCGCCAGCGCGACGCTGCCCTGCATCGCCTGCGCGGTGGGCAGCAGCGCCGCGTCCACCGGCGCGCCCACCAGCAGCTGCAGCGCATCGCGCGCCTGCGCCAGTTGGGTGGCGGCACTGGCGACGGCCACGCGTGCCGACTCCACGCTGGTCTGCTGCTGCGCCAGGTCCAGCCCGGACGCACTGCCGATGCTGTGCCGGCGCTCGGTCAGTTGCAGGGTCTGCGCCTGGCTGTCCAGGGTCTGCTGCGCCAGCGCCAGTTGCGCCTGGTCCGCGCCCACGGTCAGCCACGCTGCGGCGACCTGGGCGACCAGGCTCAGGCGCACGTTGCGCTGATTCTCGGCGCTGGACAGCCAGTTCTGCAGGGCTTCCTGCTTGAGGCTGCGCAGTTGCCCGAACAGGTCCAGCTGCCAGCTGCTGAGCCCGACCTGCAAGGTGTCGCTGGTGCTGACCTCGGGGATGCCGTCGTCGTTGCTGGCGGCGCTGGTACGGCTGCGGCTCATGCTGGCGTTGGCGTCGAACGACGGCAGTTGCGCGGCGCGCTGGATGCGATACTGCGCGCGCGCCTTGTCGATGGACAGCACCGCCACGCGCAGGTCGCGGTTGTTCTGCAACGCCAGCGCGATGGTCTGGCGCAGGCGCGGATCCAGGAACACCTGCTGCCAGTCCGGCATCGCCAGCGTGTCGGTGGCGACGCCGGCGGCGGGCGCCGCATCGACCGCGGCCAGGTCGGCCGGCACCGGCGCCGCCGGGCGCACGTAGGTGGGCGCCAGGGTGCAGCCGGACAGGGCCAGCAGCGTGGCCACCGCCACGCTCATGCGCGAGACGGCGCTCATGCCTGCGTCTCCGAGTGGGCGACCGCCGGCCCGGGGAACATCCGGCGCACGATCACGTAGAACAGCGGCACGAAGAACAGGCCCAGGGTGATCGAGGCCAGGGTGCCGCCGGTCACGCCGGTGCCCAGCGAGTGGCGCGCGGCCGAGCCGGCGCCCTTGCTGAACACCAGCGGCAGCACGCCGAGCAGGAACGCCAGCGAGGTCATCAGGATCGGTCGCAGGCGCATCTGCACCGCGTGCAGGGTGGCGGCGAGCAGGCTTTCGCCGCGGTGCTCGAGGTCGCGCGCGAACTCGACGATGAGGATGCCGTTCTTCGCCGCCAGGCCGACCGTGGTCAGCAGACCGACCTGGAAGTACACGTCGTTCTCCAGGCCGCGCAGGGTCATCAGCAGCACCGCGCCGAACACGCCCACCGGCACCGCCAGCATCACCGCGAACGGAATCGACCAGCTCTCGTACAGCGCCACCAGGCACAGGAACACGAACAGCAGCGAGATCGCGTACAGCGCCGGCGCCTGGTTGGCCGACAGCTTTTCCTGGTAGGCCATGTCCGACCACGCGTAGCCGAAGCCGTGCGGCAACTGCTTGCTGAGTTCGGCCATCGCGTCCATCGCCGCGCCGGAGCTGACCCCGGGCACCGCCTGGCCGGTCAGCTCCATCGCCGACACGCCGTTGTAGCGTTCCAGCGCCGCAGGCGCGCTGGTCCAGTGCGAGCGGGTGAACGCCGACATCGGCACCATGTCGCCGCCGCCGTTGCGCACCGTCCAGCGGTCCAGGTCCTGCGGCGCCATGCGTGCGTCGGCATCGCCCTGCACGTAGACCTTCTTGATGCGGCCCTTGTAGATGAAGTTGTTGACGAAGTCACCGCCGAGCGCGCTGTTGAGCGTGGCGTTGATGTCGCCCGGGTCCACGCCCAGCGCCTGCGCCTTGGCATCGTCGATCTTGACCGCGTACACCGGCGCGTCTTCCAGGCTGGCGTAACGCACGTTCATCAGCTTGGGATCGTGCTGGGCCAGCCGCAGCAGCTTGTCGCGCGCGGCGACCAGGGCGGCATGGCCGGCGCCTTCGTAGTCCATCAGCTCGAAGGTGAAGCCGGAGGCGTCGCCGAGGCCGGTGATCGCCGGCGGCGAGGTCACGAACAGTTCCGCGTCGGGCACGTCGGCCAGCGCCTTGTTCAGATGGTCGGCGATGGTCGCCGCATCGTCGTCGCGGTCGTCCCAGTCCTTCAGCCGCACGAAGGCCATGCCGACGTTCTGGCCGGCACCGGTGACGCTGAAGCCGGCCGAGGACAGCACCGAGCGCACGCCCGGATCCTTCAGCGCGGCCTTGGTCAGCCGGTCGGTCACCGCCAGGGTCTGCTCCAGGGTGGAGCCGGCCGGCAGCTTGACCAGCACGTTGAGCATGCCCTCGTCCTCGTCGGGCAGGAACGCGCCCGGCAGGCGCCACAGCAGCAGGCCGGTGACTGCGATCAGCAGCGCATAGGCGAGCAGGCCCAGCGCGCGCTTGCCCAGCACCCGCTCGACCAGCGTGCGGTAGCGCTCGGACAGGCGCCGGAAGCGGGTGTTGAACCAGATGAAGAACCAGCCCAGGCGCCCGTGCGAGCCGATCGGTGCCTCGCCCTGGTGCAGCGGCTTGAGGATGGTCACGCACAGCGCCGGGGTCAGGGTCATCGCCACCAGCACCGACAGGATCATCGAGGCGGCGATGGTGATCGAGAACTGCCGATAGATCACGCCGGTGACGCCGTTGAAGAACGCCATCGGCACGAACACCGCGGTCAGCACCAGCACGATGCCGACCAGGGCGCCGCCGATCTGCTGCATCGAGCGCAGCGTCGCTTCCTTCGGCGGCAGGCCTTCCTGGCCCATCACCCGCTCCACGTTCTCCACCACCACGATGGCGTCGTCGACCAGCAGGCCGATCGCCAGCACCATCGCGAACATGGTCAGGGTGTTGATCGAGTAGCCGAACGCGGCGAGCACGCCGAAGGTGCCCATCAGCACCACCGGCACGGCGATGGTCGGGATCAGCGTGGCGCGCCAGTTCTGCAGGAACAGGTACATCACCGCCACGACCAGCAGCACCGCTTCGATCAGGGTGATGACCACTTCCTTGATCGAGGTGGTGACGAACGGCGTGGTGCTGAAGGCGATGTGGTAGTTGAAGCCGTGCGGCCAGTACTGCTTGAGTTCCTGCAGGCGCTGGTCGATGGCCTTGGAGGTCTCCACCGCGTTGGCATCGGAGTTGAGCTCGATGCCCAGCGAGGCCGAGGGCTTGCCGTTGAAGCGGGTGATGCTGTCGTAGGTCTCCGGGCCCAGGCCGATCCTGGCCACGTCCGATAGGTGCACGGCGGCGCCGCTGGCATCGCTCTTGAGCACGATCGCGCCGAACTGCGCCGGGGTCTGCAGGCGGCTGCGGGTGGTCACGGTGGCGTCCAGGCGCTGCCCGCGCAGCGCCGGCTGGCCGCCGATCTCGCCGGCCGACACGTCGGTGTTCTGCGACTGCAGCGCGTTCTCCACGTCCGAGGGCATCAGCGCGTACTTGCGCAGCTTCTCCGGGTCCAGCCAGATGCGCATGGCGTATTCCGAGCCCATCGGCTGGATGTTGCCGACGCCGCTGACGCGGCTGATCTGGTCGTCGATGTTCGATTCCATGTAGTTGGCGACATCGAAGTTGTCCATGCTGCCGTCGTCGGAGGTGAACGCCACCACCTCGAACAGCGAGCCGCTGGACTTGGTGATGACCAGGCCGTTCTGCTGCACCGCCTGCGGCAACACCGACATCACCGACTGCAACTGGTTCTGCACCTGCACCTGCGCGGTGTCGGCGTTGGTGCCGGTCTCGAACACCAGGTTGACCTGCGCGGTGCCGTCCGAGGCGCTGGTGGAGGTCATGTACAGCAGATGGTCCAGGCTCTGCTGCGACTGCTCGATCAGCTGGGTGACGGTGTTCTCCACCGTCTGCGCCGAGGCGCCGGTGTAGGTGGCGCGCACGGTGATGGTGGGCGGCGCCATGTGCGGATAGCGTTCGACCGGCAGCCCATGGATGGCCAGCATGCCGATCAGGACGATGACGATGGCCATGACCCAGGCCACCACCGGGTGGTTGACGAAGAAGCGCGACATGCGGGAGTCCTCAGTCGGCCTGGGCGTCGTCGCCCGGCAGCGCCGGCGCGGCATCGAGCTGGGCGGCGGTGACCGGATACGACTGCGCCGGCTTGCCGAGTTCGGCGCGGCTGCCGTTGACCACGATCAGGCGCTCGCCCGGCTTGAGCCCGGACTCCACCAGCCAGTCGTGGCCGATGGCCTCGCCGGTGCGGATGTGCCGCTCCACCACCTTGTTGTGCGCATCCAGCAGCTTCACCACCGGCTCGCCCTTGCTGTCGCGGGTCACCGCCTGCTGCGGCACCAGCACCGCGCCCTGGTCGGTGGCCATCGGCAGCACCGCGCGCAGGTACATGCCCGGCAGCAGCAGGTGCTCGGGATTGGGCACCACCGCGCGCAAGGTGACGTTGCCGGTACCGGCGTTGACCTGGGTGCCGACGAATTCGAGGGTGCCGGCGTGCGGATAGGTGCTGCCGTCCTCCAGCCGCACCTGCACCTGCGCCTTGCCGTCGATGGCGTGGATCTGCCCGGCGTCGAGCTGGCGGCGCAGCGCCAGCATCTGCGTGCTGGACTGGGTGACGTCCAGGTAGATCGGGTCCAGCCGCTGGATGGTGGTCAGCGCCGCGTCCTGCGCGGCGGTGAGCAGCGCGCCGACGGTGTAGGCGGAGGTGCCGATGGTGCCGGAGATCGGCGCGGTGATGCGGGTGTAGTCGAGGTTGATGCGCGCCGCCTGCAACGCCGCCTTGGCCGCGACCACCGCCGCCTCGTCCTGGCGCAACGCGGACACCGCGTCGTCGGCGTCCTGCTTGCTGGCCGCGTCCATGTCGGTGAGGCTGCGGGTGCGCTCGGCCTTGGGCCGCGCACTGGCCAGCGCCGCCTCGGCCTGCACCAGGTTGCCGCGGGCGATGTCGTAGGCGGCCTGGTACGGCGCCGGGTCGATCACGTACAGCGCCTGCCCGGCCTTGACCTCCTGGCCCTCCTGGAACAGGCGCTGGCGCAGCAGCCCGCCGACCTGCGGGCGCACGTCGGCGGTCTCGTAGGCCACGGTGCGGCCGGCCAGGGTGCGCTCGACCGGCAGGGTGCGCGCGCCCAGGGTCAGCACCCCCACCCGCGGCGGCGGCGCGGCCGCCGGCTTGTCGCCGGAGCAGCCTCCGGCCACGGCAACGGCCAGCAATACGGCACAGCGAACGGGACGACGAGGCGCCTGGAAACGGTCGGACATGGGGAGTGCGGCTGGGAAGAAACGCGCAACGCTACTCCACGCATGTGTCGCATCGCACCATGTCTGTAACAGTGCGTTGTACGGGCTTCACCAAGGTCGGAGAAACGTCGGAAACCGGCACACAGCGTCGCACCGTCGGACGGCGCCATTCGTTCTATTACCGAACACAAATGCGATAATCGCCCATCTTGCCGACGTCGTTTCCCGCCGCGGCATGCCATCGTGCGCACGCCCGCCTTCGCCGCCCTCGTGGCCGGCCGCGGACGCCGTGCGTCTCCCTGCAGAGGATCGAAAACGTGCAAACCCAATCGGATGTGTCGGCCGGCGGCCGGATATTGCTGTGGAGCGTCGGCCTGCTGCTGGCGCTGATCGGACTGGCGCTGCTGGTCGGCGGCATCCGCCTGGTCACCCTCGGCGGCAGCCTCTACTTCCTGGCGATGGGCGCGGCCTGCGTGGCCTCGGCGCTGCTGGTGCTGCGGCGGCGCCCGGCCGGCGCCTGGCTGTACGCGCTGGCGTTCGTGCTGAGCGTGGCCTGGGCGTACTGGGATGCGGGCCTGGCGTTCTGGCCGCTGGTGTCGCGGCTGATGATGCCGGCGGTGCTGGCGCTGCTGGTCGCCCTGGTCTACCCGACCCTGCGCCGCGCCCGCGGCCTGCCCAGCGGACGCGGCGCCTATGCGCTGGCGGCGGTGCTGGCGCTGGCCTGCGCCGGCGGCCTGGCCGGGATGTTCGTGCCGCATCCGCCGGTGGCCGCCAGCGGCCCCGGCCCGGCACCGGTGCCGGTGACCCCGGCGCAGGCGCAGCGCGACTGGAGCCACTACGGCAACACCGCCGGCGGCAGCCGCTTCGCCGCGCTGGACCAGATCGGCCGCGGCAACGTCGGCCAGTTGCAGGTGGCCTGGACCTACCGTACCGGCGATGTCGCCCTCAGCGACGGCAACGGCGCCGAAGACCAGACCACCCCGCTGCAGATCGGCGAGACGCTGTACGTGTGCACCCCGCACAACAACGTCATCGCGCTAGACGCCAGCAGCGGCCGGCAGCTGTGGAAGCGCGAGATCAACGCGCAGTCCTCGGTCTGGCAGCGCTGCCGCGGCCTGGCCTACTTCGATGCCGATGCGCCGCTGGTCCAGCCCAGCGCCGCCAACGCCTCGCCGGTGGCGGCGGCGCTGCCGGCCGGCGCCAACTGCCGGCGCCGCGTGCTGACCAACACCATCGATGCGCGGCTGATCGCGCTGGACGCGGACACCGGCGCGTTCTGCAGCGGCTTCGGCCAGAACGGCCAGGTCGACCTGAAGGCCGGCCTCGGCGCCGCACCCGATCCGTTCTACCAGTTGACCTCGGCGCCGACCGTGGCCGGGACCACGGTGGTGGTGGGCGGCCGCGTCGCCGACAACGTGCAGGCCGACATGCCCGGCGGCGTGATCCGCGGCTTCGACGTGATCACCGGCGCACAGCGCTGGGCCTTCGACCCGGGCAACCCGCAGGACACGCAGCCGCCGGCGCCGGGCAAGACCTACGTGCGCAGCACGCCGAACGTGTGGGCGCCGATGTCCTACGACGCCGCCTCCAACACGGTGTTCCTGCCGATGGGCAGCCCGTCCACCGACCTGTACGGTGCCGAGCGCAGCGCGCTGGACCACCGCTTCGGCGCCTCGATCACCGCGCTGGACGCCAGCACCGGCCAGGTCAAATGGGTCTACCAGACCGTGCACAACGATCTGTGGGACTTCGACCTGCCGATGCAGCCGAGCCTGATCGACTTCCCGATGGCCGACGGCCGCAAGGTGCCGGCGCTGATCATCGGCACCAAGGCCGGCCAGCTGTACGTGCTCGACCGCGCCACCGGCAAACCGCTGACCGAGGTCCGCGAGGTGCCGGTGAAGGCCGCCGACATCCCCCACGAACCGTATGCGCTGACCCAGCCGCTGTCGGTGGGCATGCCGCAGATCGGCACCAAACACCTGAGCGAAGCGGACATGTGGGGCGCCACCCTGCTGGACCAGATGCTGTGCCGCATCGCCTTCAAGAAGATGCGCTACGAGGGCCTGTACACCGCGCCCGGTACCGATGTGTCGCTGAGCTTCCCCGGCTCGCTGGGCGGCATGAACTGGGGCGGGCTGTCGGTCGACCCGGTGCACGACGTGGTGTTCGCCAACGACATGCGCCTGGGCCTGTGGGTGCAGATGATTCCGCAGAAGGCCGACAAGGCCGCCGCCTCCAGCGGCGGCGAGGCGGTCAACACCGGCATGGGCGCGGTGCCGCTGAAGGGCACGCCATACGCGGTCAACAAGAACCGCTTCCTGTCGGCGCTGGGCATCCCCTGCCAGGCGCCGCCGTTCGGCACGCTCAGCGCGATCGACCTGAAGACCCGCAGCATCGCCTGGCAGGTGCCGGTGGGCACCGTGCAGGACACCGGCCCGCTCGGCTTCAAGATGCACCTGCCGATCCCGGTCGGCATGCCGACCCTGGGCGGCACCCTGGCCACGCAGAGCGGCCTGGTGTTCATCGCCGGCACCCAGGACTACTACCTGCGTGCGTTCGACAGCGGCACCGGCAAGGAACTGTGGAAGGCACGGCTGCCGGTGGGCAGCCAGGGCGGGCCGATGACCTACGTGTCGACCAAGACCGGCAAGCAGTACATCGTGATCACCGCCGGCGGCGCGCGGCAATCGCCGGACCGCGGCGACTACGTGATCGCCTACGCCTTGCCGAACGCCAAGTAGGAAAACGGCACGCCATTGCCACCTGCGTGCGGTGGCAATGGATGGACCCGCGTTCGTGAGACCTCACAGCGCCTCGACCGAGGCGCGGCAGGTTGGCCGACACATGGGGTACGGCGCCGGACCCGGCGCCGATCGGGTGACGCAGGCCAGGCCGCGCCGCAAAGCGCATTGTCCTCGAAGACTAGACAGACTCGCGCCCGCGCCGCCCCGCCCTCAACGCGCCGGCTGCAGCCGCATCGTCAGCACCGCGGCAATGGCCACCAGCAGCGGCAACGCCAAGACGTAGTACAGATTGGCCGGCTGCCAGCCGGCGTCGACCAGCACGCCGACGGTCATCGGCGAAAGGATCGCGCCGACGCGGCCGATGCCGATCGCCCAGCCCAGGCCGGTGGTGCGCACGGTGGGCGCGAACACGATCGGCGCCACCGCATACAGGCCGGCCATCGAGCCGAACAGCGCCGCACCGATCACGAAGGCCACGGGGAAGGCCAGCTGCAACTGCGTGCCGAGCGTGGCGAACGCCGCCATTCCCAGTGCGGCGATCAGGAAGCTGACAGCGGTCAACCGCGGCAGCGCGAAACGTGCGGCCAGACCGCCGAACAAGGCGCCGCCGACGATGCCGCCCAGGTTCAGCAGCACCCCGCCGGTGACGCCCTGCTCGGCCGACAGCCCGGCTTGCACCAGCAATTTCGGCGTCCAGCTCAGCACGAAATAGAAGGCGAACATGTGCATGAAGAAGCCCAGCGCGATCAGCACGCTGTTGCGGCGCAGGTGCGGGGTGAACAGCGCAGCGTAGCCCGCCTTCTCCTGCACCGGCGGGCGCGGCGGCAGGGCATCCAGGGTCGGTGCGCGCATGCGCGCCAGCAGCACGTTGAGCCGCGCCAGCGCATCCGGCGGGCGCCGGCTGAGCAGGAAGTCCAGCGACTCGGGCAGCAGCGCCAGTACCACCGGGATGCACAGCAGCGAGGCGAGCGCGCCGAACAGGAAGGCCGCATGCCAGCCCCAGCGTTCCAGCAGCATCGCGGCGATCAACCCGCCCAGCGTGGCGCCGATGGGATAGCCGGTGGCCTGCAGGGCCACTGCGGTGCTGCGCCACTTCGGGCTGGCGTATTCGGCGGTGATCACGCCGACGCCGGCGAGCATGCCGCCGATGCCGATGCCGGTGAACACGCGCAGCGCCGCAAGTTGCCAGATGTCCTGCGCCAGTGCCGAGGCGGCCATGCCGACGGTCAGGATCGCCAGGCAGCACAGGATCATGTTGCGCCGGCCCCAGCGGTCGGCCAGCGGCGCCAGCAGCAGCGAGCCCAGCGCCATGCCCACCAGCCCGGCGCTGAGCGCGATCCCCAGCAGCTTGCCGGACAAACGCCAGGCCTCCGACACGTGCGGGGCGATGAAGGCCATCACCATCACGTCGAAGCCGTCCAGCATGTTCAACAGCACGCAGACCGCGATCGCCGTCCACTGGAACCCGCTCATGCGGTCCAGAACGAGGGCGGTGGGCGGGGCGGCGGCATGGCTCATGGCAACACTCCTGCAGGAACGGCGAACGAGAACCGCAGCGTCGCGGGATTACTTGGGCGGCGCGGCGGCATGCAGCGCATCGAGCGTCTGCCGCAACCGCGCCGCGTCGATCTGCCCGGGCGCCGAGGCGGTGCCGAGCATGCCGAAGGTCAGGCTCTGCCCGAAGGTCTCGCCGGACAGCCGCGACACCGCGCCCAGCGGCCCCATCGCCATGGTCAGCAGCGGCTGGCCACTGCGCTGGCGCATCTGCCAGGTGGCGTCGAGCAGGTGCAGCACGTCGCCCGGATCTCGCGGCATCACCGCGATCTTCAGCACGTCGGCACCCAGCGCCTGCTGCCGCTGCAGCCGCGCCACGATCTCCGCCACCGGCGGAGTGGCGTGGAAGTCGTGGCTGGACATCACCACGTACACGCCCTGCCGGTGTGCGCGCTCGACCACCTGCCGCAGCACCGCCGGGTCGCGGAACATCTCCACATCGAGCAGGTCGGCGAAGCGCGCCTCCAGCAGGCGCGCGTACAGCGCGCCGTAGGCGGCATCGTCGATCGCCACCGCACCACCCTCGGCCTTGGTGCGGAAGGTCAGCAGCAGCGGCTTGCCGTGCAGTGCCTGCGCCAGGCGCGGCCCCAGGGCCGCCAGCGCGGCGGCGTCGGTGGCGCCGTCCATCAGGTCGATGCGCCACTCGGCCAGGTCTGCATCGGGCGAGGCGGCGATGCGCTGCGCCTGCGCCAGCGCCTGCTCGGCGTCGTGCGCGGTGATCGGCACGATGATCTTGGGCAGGCCGGCGCCGATGGCGAGCCCGCGGATCTGCAGCACGCGCGGCGGCGGCAGCGGCGCGGCCGCGGACGGCGCGGCGGGCGCCGCTGCCGGAGGCACCGCAGGTGCGGCCTGCAGCGGCGATGCCAGCAGCAGGCCGGCGCAGCACAGGAAGGTCAGTCGTCGTTGCAACAAGGGCATCGGGATCGGCCTGGGCAGGAGGCGCGCAGCGCGCGCTCAGAAGGTGAGCTTGACCTGCAGCCCCACCGCCAGCGCGTTGTCGGTACGCGCATAGGCGAAGGTGCCGGGGTTGACGATGTACTGCACGTCCGGCCGCAGCATCAGCCACGGCGTCAGCTGCGCGCTGTAGGACAGCTCGTAGAGTTCCTCGGCGGTGTCGAGCGCGAACACCGGCGCCTCCGGCGGCACGCCGGCATCGAGTAGCGCCGCGCGCCGCGCGTCGAGCAGGCGATGATTGATGTCGGCGCCGACGTAGCCCAGCGCGATGCGGTCCTGGCTGCGCCGGCCGATGCCCTGGTAGACGCCGCCCAGCGCGTACCAGCGGGTGATCTGCGCAGTGGCGCGGTCGGACACCATGTACTGGGCGAAGCCGGTGACGCCACGGCCGCGCTCGCCGCCGGGCGAGTACAGCTTCTGCTCCACCAGCAGGTAGGCGCCGTCGCGGCCGGTGGTGGCGCGCGGGTCCAGGCCCTTGCGCGGCACCCGCGAGGAGTCGTAGTAGCCGCCGAACTTGTAGGTGCCCGGATAGGCGCCGCCGGCGCCGGGCGTCCAGGTGAGTTCGACGGGAAACAGCGAGCCGGTGGTGCCGCGAGCGGTCAGGTCGAACGCGGTGTGCACGTTGTTGTTGGTGCTGGGGTTGACCTGGAACCAGCCGACCCGCAGGTTCGCCGCCGGGGTCAGTTGCTGCGCCACTTCCGCGCCCCAGCGCGCGTTCGGATAGTTGTACCAGCCGCTGTTGCCGGACATCGCCAGCGGATGCGCGCAGAACGCGGCGTTGACGAAGTTGGTCAGCAGCGTGTGCGCGCCGAACTGGTTGCCCATCGCGTAGAAGCCGGCCTTGATGTAGCTGCGCCCCTCGTTGAAGCGGCGGTCGTAGCTCAGTTCGGTCAGCCGGGTGAACTGGCCGCCGTAGGCTTCCTGGATCGGGAAGCGGTTGCCGAGCAGGTCGGCCGAGGTGCTGCGGCCGCGGCGGTCGTTGACGGTCACGTGCAGCGCGCCGCCGCCCCAGCCGGCGAGTTTCGCCAGGTCCAGGTCCACGCCCAGCCGGACCTGCTGCGCATAGCGCGCGCCGCGCTCGCCGCGGCCGCCGTCGACCAGGCCCATGGCTTCGCCGACGTAGTCGCCGCGCACGTTGACGCCGCGCTGCAGCCAGTCGCTGCGCGTGCCGTCCCAGTCGCCGGTCAAGGTGCTGTGCGCCAGGTCGGTGGCGTCCTGGGCGGCGGCGATCGCCGGGACGAAGGCGATGGCCGCGGCCAGCAGCGACCAGGCCGGCAACGGCGGCAGGCGGCGCGGCGCACGCGCGCCGGCGGAGACGACGCGGCTCACGGCGTCACCGCCAGCGGCGCGCTCAGCGGCGAGGTCGCGCCATCGTCGCTGGTGACGGTGGCGGTGAGCGTGGCCAACGCCGCGCCATCGCCGTCCAGCGGCAGCGCAAAGCGGCCCTGTCCCTGTGCATCCACTTGCGTCTCGACGCGGCCCAGATAGCGTTCGGCCTCGTCGTCGCCGGGCAGGCGATTGCCGAACAGCTCCACCGTGTACAGATGGCCGGGCCGGCCGACGAAGCTGCCCTGCACCTGCGGCACGCCGGCGCCGCGTTCGATCTTGCGCAACTGCGGAGCGGCCTGGCCGAAGTTCGGCGGCGGTTGGCAACCGTCGGGCGCAGCAGCGCCGCAGATCGCCGCGCGCTTGCGCGGGTCCGGATCGACGCCGATCCCGCGCGAGCCGACGAAGGGCGCATGCTCCAGGCCCGGCACGCCGAACACGATGGCACCGCGCGGCTGGCCCGGGGCGCAGGCACCGCCGGCGAAGCAGCGTTCGATCTTCAGGCCATTGCCGGACAGCACGTTGGCGCTGAACCGGTTGGGCTCGCTACGCGGCTGCGGGCGTACCGCGATGCCGATGCCGTTGCCGGTCAGGCGGTTGCCCTCGATCAGATTGTCGCGGCCGGTGACGCTGACCCCGATCGAATTGCCGGCGAAGTCGTTGTCGGCGATGGTGTTGCGGTTGCCCCAGTTGATCTGCAGCCCGTCGGAATAGCGCTCGAACCGATTGCGCAGCACGGTGTTGTCGTTGCCCCACAGGATCTCGATGCCCTGCGAGGGCTCGGGGTTGGCATCGGTGGAGCGGAACACGTTGTCGGCCACCAGGTTCCAGGCCGCGCCGCGGGTCAGTTCCAGGCCGTCGCCGTTGTCGAGGAAGGTGTTGCGCTCGATGCGGTTGCGCACCGTGGTGGTGGCGGTGGACTGGCCGTTGCCGTCGTCGCCGGTCAGCATCACCCCGGCCCCGCCGTGGTTGGCGACGATGCGGTTGTCGCGCAGCACATTGTCGCTGGCGCGGTTGAGCAGCACGCCGATGCAGAAGTTGCGGATCTCCAGGCCGCTCAGTTCCACGCCATGGGTATCGCGCAGCACCAGGCCGGGCAGCGTGGTGCTGCGCACGTTGGTGCCGAACTGGCCCTTTTCCGCGCCCGGACAGGCGGCGGTGCCCTTGCCGTGGATGTAGCCGGCACCGTCGATGGCGATGTACTGGCCGTCGTGCGCCCGCGCCAGGCCCACCACCTGCAGCGGCCCCTGCAGCGCCGGCAGCGGTGCGCGCGGGCGGATCACGTACGGCGGCGCGCCCACCGCGGCGATCTCGATGCGGTAGCGGCCGGGCGCCTGGTTGGCGGTGGTGATCGCCCACCGCAGGGAGCCCGGGGCATCGTCGTCGGCGTAGCGGTCCACGGTGAGCACGCTGCGCTCCGGCGCCGGCGGCTCGGCCTGGTAGGCGCACACGGCACCGGGAAGCAGGGCCGCGAGCAGGGCCAGGCCGCGGGAAAACGCACAGGACATGCACCATCTCCAACAGAATCGGGACCGCACCGGCGGCGGGCGGCGCCGCGGCCGCCAGCGGGCACGCGTCGCGCACGGTCAGGCGCCGGAACAGCGGCAACGCTAGTTTTATCGCACTGCACCATTCAAGTGCGAATATCGATTGTCGGTGCGTTTATCGCACAATCGCGTGCATCGCCCAGCCGCTCGGGCGCTCCACCGGCGGCAGCCGGCGCCAGGCACCGCGCTATCATCGGCGCCCGCGTGGCCGCCGGCCGCCCATCGCCGGAGAGCAGCATGTCCCCGATCCGCCCCTACCTCGACACGACCCCGCAACTGGGCGCGCGCGTCTATGTCGACCCGGCCTGCACCGTGATCGGCGACGTGGTGCTGGAGGACGACGTGTCGGTATGGCCGGGCACGGTGATCCGCGGCGACGTCAACTACGTGCGCATCGGCGCACGCAGCAACATCCAGGACGGCACCATCATCCACGTCAGCCACCACAGCCCGTTCAACGCGGCCGGCTACCCGACCCTGATCGGCGCGGACGTGACCGTGGGCCACGGCACCATCATCCATGCCTGCACCATCGAGGACCTGTGCCTGATCGGCATGGGCGCCTGCATCCTCGACGGCGCCACGGTGAAGAAATACGGCTTCGTCGGTGCCGGTGCGGTGGTCGGCCCGGGCAAGACCGTCGGCGAGGGCGAGCTGTGGCTGGGCAATCCCGCGCGCAAGGCGCGCATGCTCAGCGACAAGGAGATCGAGAGCCTGCACTACTCGGCGCAGCACTACGTGCGGCTGAAGGACCGTTACCTCACTGGCAACGGCTGAGGCCACTGCGGTGGTTGCGGCACCTGCGCCGCGGCTGGCGTGCGCCGCGCGCTTGCGCGACACTAGGCGCCTCTGGCGTGGGGACGCCACCGAACGAATGGAATCGCTGATGCTCAAGATCTCGCTGCGCGGCCTGCTGGCCGCTTTTTTCTGCGCGCTGTGCGCCACCTCCGGCCCGGTGCTGGCCCAGGACAGCGGCCCGGACATGACCGCCGAGCAGTTCGTCGGCTCGCTGCATTTCCGCGACGGGCATATCGAACTGCCGCAGGCCAAGGTGCATTTCGACCTCGGCCCGGCATTCCGCTACCTGGACAAGGCCGATGCGCGGCGGGTGCTGGAAAGCTACTGGGGCAACCCGCCCGACGACGACGTGCTGGGCCTGATCGTGCCGCGCCAGCCCGCGCTCGACGAGAAGGGCAGCTGGGCGGTGGTCGTCACCTATTCCGACGACGGCTACGTGTCCGACGAGGACGCCAGCAAGATCGACTACCAGGCCATGCTCAAGGACATGCAGGAGGAGACGCGCGAGTCCAACGCGCAGCGCAAGAAGGCCGGCTACGAGCAGGTCGACCTGATCGGCTGGGCGGTGCCGCCGCGCTACGACACCGGCAGCAAGAAGCTGTACTGGGCGCGCGAGCTGGCGTTCGCCGGCGAGCACGAGCACACCCTCAACTACGACATCCGCGTGCTCGGCCGGCATGGCTATCTGAGCCTCAATGCGGTCTCCGGCATGGGCGAACTGGCGCAGGTGCGCGAGGGCATGCAGCAGTTGCTGCCGATGGCCGAGTTCGACAGCGGCGCCCGCTATGCCGACCACAACCCGTCCACCGACAAGATCGCCAGCTACGGTCTGGCCACCCTGATCGGCGGCGGCCTGGCGGCCAAGGCCGGCCTGTTCGCCAAGCTGGGCCTGTTGTTGGCCAAGGCCTGGAAGCTGCTGCTGGTCGGCCTGATGGCGCTGGTCGCCGGCGTGCGCAAGCTGTTCTCCGGGCGCCAGCGCGACGGCGGCACGGTACGCTGATCTTCGCCGCCGGCGTGCTGGGCAATTCACGCCACGCCGGCTAAAGTGCCGCTTCGGAGCAGGACGCAGTCGAGAGCAGCATGCCGCCACAGGCAGCCGGCCGAACGGAAGGACGGCCTCCCCACATCGCAGGTGCCCGTGTCCGCCGCACCACCTGGCGGCGGTAAGCGGCATGCTCGATACCTACCGCGAAGTCATCACCCCCGAGGGCGTGCCGCTGCATCTGCCGGCCGCCGGTGCGGTGCCGCGCGCGCTGGCCTGGCTGATCGACCTGGCGCTGCGCTTCGCCCTGCTCACCGCCATGGGCATGTTCCTCGGCCTGCTCGGCGGCCTCGGCCAGGGCCTGTACCTGGTGGCGATGTTCCTGGTGTTCTGGGCGTACCCGATCGTGCTGGAGGGCTGGCGCGGCCAGACCCTGGGCAAGCAGGCGCTGGGCCTGCGCGTGGTGGCGCGCAACGGCGCGCCGGTGGGCTGGATGGCCGCGATCACCCGCAACCTGCTGCGCACCGTGGACATGCTGCCGTTCGGCTACGCCGTCGGCCTGATCGCCTGCCTGTTCGACACCCATTCGCGGCGCCTGGGCGACCTGGTCGCGGGCACGCTGGTGGTGCACCAGCCGCCGCGCGAGGACGAGGCGCTGCCGCCGATCGCCAGCGCGCTCGCGCCGCCGCGGCCGCTGCTGCCGGCCGAGCAGGCGGCGCTGATCGCCTTCGCCGAGCGCGCGCCGCGGCTCACCCCGGAGCGGCAACTGGAACTGGCCGCGCTGGCGCAGCCGCTGACCGAGACGCCGGGCCAGGCCGGGGTGCTGCGCCTGTACGCGATGGCCAACTGGCTGCTGGGCCGCCGATGAAACAGGAACAGTTCGTCCTCCGTCATCAGCAGGAATGGCAGGTGTTCGAGGCCTGGCTGCAGCGCAGCGCGCGCAGGTCGGCGCCGAACAAGGCCGGCGCCGCCGACGACGCCAGCAAGACCGCCGCGCCGCCGACCGCGATCCCGAGTCCAGACCAGCCGACGCCGCTCGCCGACGAGGACATGCCGGCGCGCTACCGGCGCGTGTGCCATCAACTGGCGCTGGCGCGCAGGCGCGGCTACAGCCCGCAGGTCACCGCGCGTCTGCAGCATCTGATGCAGCAGGGCCACACCGTCCTGTACCGGGCGCCGCGTCCGCGCTGGCGGCGCGCGGCGGAATTCCTGTTCGCCGAGTTCCCGCAGCTGGTGCGCAGCCAGGCCGGCTACATGGCGGCGGCCACCGCGCTGTTCGTGGTGCCGCTGGTGACCATCTTCGTGCTGCTGCAGTTCCGTCCGGAACTGATCCACGGGTTGATGGACCCGATGCAGGTCACCCAGGTCGAACGCATGTACGACCCGGCCGCCAGCGCACAGAAGCTTGGCCGCGACAGCGGCACCGATTGGCAGATGTTCGGCCACTACATCATGAACAACATCAGCATCGGCCTGCGTACGTTCGCCAGTGGCCTGCTGGCGGGACTGGGCACGGTGCTGGTGCTGCTGTTCAACGGCATCACCATCGGCGCGGTGGCCGGGCACCTGCACCAGATCGGCTACGGCGTCACCTTCTGGCGCTTCGTCGCCGGGCATGCGCCGTTCGAACTGACCGCGATCGTGATCGCCGGCGGCGCCGGTCTGCAGCTCGGACTGAAGGTGCTGGCGCCGGGACGGCGGCGGCGCATCGATGCGCTGGTGGAAGGCGGCAAGATCGGCGCGCGGCTGTGCCTGGGCGTGGCTGCGATGCTGCTGGTGGCCGCCTTCATCGAGGCGTTCTGGTCGTCCATCGCGACCGTGCCGGCGTGGATCAAGTACAGCGTGTCGGCGGCGCTCTGGACGCTGGTGCTGGCGTGGCTGTGGCGCGGCGGGCGCGGCCGCGCGGGGGGGGTCGC
>NZ_NSGT01000100.1:0-5692 GCF_009192905.1 Xanthomonas sp. LMG 12459 | reverse complement strand
TGCGCGATGCGGCGATCGCCGGCAGCACGGCCTCGCCTGCGCCGGCCAAGGCGCAGGCCCCTGCCGCCGCCGCGGCCGCGGCGCGTCCACGCCGCCGCGGCGCTCGCTCGGCCCTGCGCACGCGCCTGGCCGGGGCAGTGATCGCGGTGGTGGTCCTGGCCCTGGTCGGGACGGTGTTCTGGGACCGCCTGCCCTGGCATCGGTCCCGCGCCGCGACCGCGGCCGGTGGCAGCGACGCGAGCCTGGCGCTGGGCGATACCGGCCCGGTGCAGGTGGAAGTGCTGCCGCCGGAATCGGACACCGCCAGCGCGCCGCCGCTGCCGGCCGACCCGCCGGCGCCGCTGCCGGAGCCGGCGATCTACGACCTGGATTTCTATGCGTGGTACGCGGCCGGCGCGCCGCCGCCGCGGATCGAGCGCAGCGCGCCCAGCGCCGCCGACCTGGCCGAGGCCGCCGAAGCCCCGCCGGCGGCCACCGTTGCCCCGGCCGTCGCGCCCGCGGCGACCACGCCACCGGCGCTGACCCCCGCGCAACTGCGCGCGCGCCAGGCCGCCTGGGACGCGCTGCCGGCGGCGGCGCAGGCGCGGCTGCGGCAGGTCGCCACGGCCTTCGCCGGCCTGCCGATCGAGCAGCAGCACAGCCTGCATGCGCAGTTCGCCGAGATGGACGCCCTGGAGCGCCACGGCTGGTTGCTCGGCCCGGAACTGGGCGCCGAGTTCTGGGCGCTGCAGCCGCTGCTGGGCTACGTCCCGGAGGCGCAGCGGCAGGCACTGCTGGGCCTGTTGCGCGGCCTGCCGGCGGACCAGCGCGAGCATCTGGCGCTGTTGTCGCAACGGACCCCGCCGCAGGACCGTGCCGCCTTGCGCCGCGACCTGCTGGCGCAGGGCGCCGACAGCCGTGGTGCCTGGCTGAAGCAGCGCGCCGCGCGCTGAACTGCGCGCGGCGCCTGGCGTTGCGTGCACCTGGTCCCGGGCCCCGGGTCCCGGCTTCTCCTGCAGTGATCCGCCGCAGCGGGTAGAATGCCCGGCCTCCGCCACCCGGTGCCGGCGCTGTCTGCGCGGCCGCAGTCGGCGGGATCGCCAGAGTCTTGCAATGTTTTCGTCTTCCACCCCGGCCTCGGTCCGGGGCCGCGAACTGCGCACCACCGCGCAGCTCGCCCTGCCGCTGGTCCTGGGGCACGTCTCCACCGGCCTGATCAGCTTCGTCGACAACGTGATCGCCGGCCACCACGGTACCCGCACGCTGGCCTCGGTGACGGTCGGGACCGCGCTGCTGTGGCTGCCGATGATGATCCCGATCGGCACCCTGATCGCCCTGACCGCCTCGGTGTCGCAGCTCGACGGCGCCAAGCGCCATGCGCAGATCGGGCCGCTGTTCCGCCAGGCGCTGTGGCTGTCGCTGGGCCTGGGCCTGCTGATGTTCGCGTTCCTGAGCGTGATGCCCATGGCGCTGCCGCAACTGGGCATCGCCCCGGAGATCGTGCCCGGCGCGCGCGACTTCCTGCTTGCGATCCGTTGGGGCGTGCCGGCGCTGGTGCTGTACTTCTGCATGCGCTACCTCAGCGAAGGCATGCACTGGACCTTGCCGACCATGCTGCTCGGCTTCGGCGGCCTGCTGCTGCTGGCGCCGCTCGGCTATGCGCTGACCTTCGGCCTGTGGGGCCTGCGCGAGCACGGCGCCGGTGGCCTGGGCATGGCCTCGGCGATCATGATGTGGGCGCAGGCGCTGTGCTTCGCCATCTACCTGGCGCGGTCCAGGCGCTTTGCGCCGTTGCGCCTGTTCGCGCGGTTCGAGGCGCCGGACCTGCGCGCGATCGTCGGGCTGCTCAAGACCGGGCTGCCGATCGGCGTGACCATCCTGATGGAAGGCGGCCTGTTCATCGTCACCGCGCTGCTGATCGCGCGGCTCGGCGAGGTGCCGGCGGCGGCGCACCAGATCGCGATCAACGTGGCGCAGCTGTGCTTCATGGTGCCGATGGGCGTGGCCGAGGCGACCACGGTGCGGGTCGGCCGCGCCGCCGGCGCGGGCGATGCGGTAGGCGTGCGCGGCGCGGCCTGGGCCGGCTATGCGATCGTGCTCGGCACCCAGGCGCTGTCGGCGCTGGTGCTGCTGGTCGGCCACGACGCCATCGTCGGCGTCTACACCAGCGACCTGGCGGTGGCGGCGCTGGCCTCCACGCTGCTGCTGTACGCGGCCACCTTCCAGTTCCCCGACGGCGTGCAGGTGCTGTCGGCCGGCGCGCTGCGCGGCCTCAAGGACACCCGCGTGCCGATGTTGCTGGCCCTGTGCTCCTACTGGGGCCTGGGCATGCCGCTGGGCGCCGGCCTCGGCCTGTGGCTGGGCTGGGGACCGCAGGGCATGTGGATCGGCCTGATCCTGGGGCTGACCGCGGCGGCGGTGATGATGGGCGCGCGCTTCCGCTGGAGCAGCGCGCGGCTGCTGGCCGCGCCGGCGGCCCCCTGACTTCAGACGCATGTGCGGCGCCTGACGCAGCCGGTATGCTGCGCAGGCGCAAGACGCCTTCCTTTCGGAGCTTTCCATGAACCAACCCGTGCGTCGCAGCCCCGTCGCCAACTTCTTCGTCGGCCTGTGGGATGTGATGAACTTCACCCGCCGGTTGATCTTCAACCTGGTGTTCTTCGGTTTCCTGTTGCTGATCCTGCTGGCGATGGTGTTCGCCATGGCGCGCGGCGACGGCGGCAAGGCGCTGCGCGACCGCACCACGCTGCTGATCGCGCCGGAAGGCAAGCTGGTCGAGCAGTTCAGCGCCGACCCGGTCAGCCGCGCGCTGGCCAAGGCGATGAACGACAAGGGCGCGCAGGAGATCCAGTTGCGCGACCTGGTGCGCGCCATCGAGGCGGCCAAGACCGATCCCAAGATCGAGCGCGTGGCGCTGCGCCTGGACAAGCTGCAGCCCAGCGGCTTCGCCTCGATGCGCGAGGTGGAGAAGGCGCTGCAGGACCTGCGCAGCTCCGGCAAGCAGATCGTCGCCTACAGCGACAATCTGAATCAGTGGCAGTACCTGCTGGCCGCGCAGGCCAACGAGGTCTACCTGGACCCGATGGGCTCGATGACCCTGGAAGGCCTCGGCCGCTACCGCCAGTACTTCCGCGAGGGCCTGCAGGACAAGCTCGGCGTGGACGTGCACCTGTTCAAGGTCGGCGAATACAAGTCCGCCGCCGAGCCGTACGTGCTCGACGCGGCCTCGGCGGCGTCCAAGGAAGCCGACCTGTTCTGGATGAACGATGTGTGGCAGCGCTACGTGGCCGACATCGCTAAGGCGCGCAAGCTGGCGCCTGAGCAGATCAATGCCGGCATCGACACCATGCCCGAGGGCGTGGCCGCCGCCGGTGGCGACCTGGCCAAGTTCGCCCTGCAGCAGAAGCTGGTGGACGGCCTGAAGACCCGCGAGGACGTCGAGCAGCTGCTGGCCAAGCGTGGCGTGGCCGACGACGATGCCGACACCGGCTACCGCAACGTCGACCTGGACGGCTACCTGCAGCAGCTGGACCTGCGCCGTTCGCCGGTGGACTCGCGTCCGCAGGTGGCGGTGGTGGTCGCCGCGGGCGAGATCAGCGGCGGCGAACAGCCGGCCGGCCGCATCGGCGGCGAGTCGACCGCGGCGCTGCTGCGCCAGGCGCGCGACGACGACGCGGTCAAGGCGGTGGTGCTGCGCGTGGATTCGCCGGGCGGCGAAGTGTTCGCCTCCGAGCAGATCCGCCGCGAAGTGGTGGCGCTGAAGGCCGCCGGCAAGCCGGTGGTGGTGTCGATGGGCGACCTGGCCGCGTCCGGCGGCTACTGGATCAGCATGAACGCCGATCGCATCTACGCCGATCCGTCGACGATCACCGGCTCGATCGGCATCTTCGGCATGATCCCCAACATCACCCGCACCCTGGACAAGATCGGCGTGCATACCGACGGCGTGGGCACCACCCGTTTCGCCGGTGCGTTCGACATGACCCGGCCGATGGATCCGGCGGTGGGCCAACTGATCCAGTCGGTGATCAACAAGGGCTATGCCGACTTCACCGGCAAGGTCGCGCAGGCGCGCGGCAAGTCGGTCGAGGCCATCGACCAGGTCGCGCGCGGCCGCGTGTGGAGCGGTGCGCAGGCCAAGGAGCGCGGGCTGGTGGACGCGTTCGGCGGCTTCAAGGACGCGGTGGCCGATGCCGCCGCGCGCGCCAAGCTGGGCGGCCCGGACAAGTACCGGGTGCGCTACGTGGAGAAGCCGGCTACGCCGTTCGCGCAGTTTGTCAGCGGGTTCGCCGGCAGCCGCCTGGGCGTGTGGATGCTGAGCGACTCGGCGCTGGGCCATGCCCTGCTGGCGCGCAGCATGCCGGAACTGGACACCCAGCTGCGCTTCGTCAAGGACGCGGCCGACACCCGTCCGGGCGCACCGGTGAAGGCGCTGGCCTACTGCTTCTGCGGTCTGTAAGCCGGCCCTGCGCCGGCAGCGGCGCGCTCTTGCGAGCGCGTCGCCTGCTTCCTGCAACGCCGGCCCCCGTGGCCGGCGTTGTTCATTGTGCGGTGGCGGCGTCGAGCGCGGCGTTCTGCGTGGCCGCGGCGTGGTCGAGCGTGGCCTGGGTCTGCCTGGCGCGGTCCAGCGGCTGGGCGATGGCGCTGCGCAACGCGCTGGCCTTCGGCGGTGGCGGCGCATCGGGCGGTTGCGGCGGTGCCGGCTTGCAGGCGGCCAGCAGGGCGAGCAGCGGCAATGCCAACGTCATCCTGCGCAGTGGTGCGGACATGGCGGCGACCTCCTCGAGGGTGGAGGTATCATCCTACGCCTCTCATGTGAGCAGACAGGCACGCGCATGCAGCACCGTTGGCGGCTGGACGGACAGACCGCGCTCATCACCGGCGCCAGCGCCGGCATCGGCCTGGCGATCGCGCGCGAACTGCTCGGGTTCGGCGCCGACCTGCTGCTGGTGGCGCGCGACCTCGATGCGCTGGAAGCGGCGCGCGACGAACTGCGCGATGCCTTTCCCGAGCGCGAGATCCTGGCGCTGGCCGCCGACGTCGCCGACGACGAGGACCGCCGCGAGATCCTGGACTGGGTCGAGGACCATGCCGACGGCCTGCACCTGTTGATCAACAACGCCGGCGGCAACCTCAGCAAGGCCGCGGTGGACTACACCGAGGACGAGTGGCGCGGCATCTTCGAGACCAACCTGTTCTCCGCGTTCGAACTGTCGCGCTACGCGCATCCGCTGCTGGCGCAGCACGCGGCCTCGGCGATCGTCAACGTCGGCAGCGTGTCGGGACTGACCCACGTGCGCAGCGGTGCGCCCTACGGCATGACCAAGGCGGCGCTGCACCAGCTCACCCGCAACCTCGCCGCCGAATGGGCCGAGGACGGCATCCGGGTCAATGCGGTGGCGCCCTGGTACATCCGCACCCGCCGCACCTCCGGGCCGTTGTCGGACCCGGACTACTACGAGCAGGTGATCGAGCGCACGCCGATGCGCCGTATCGGCGAACCGGAGGAAGTGGCGGCGGCGGTCGGCTTCCTGTGCCTGCCGGCGGCCAGCTACATCACCGGCGAATGCATCGCGGTGGATGGGGGCTTTTTGCGTTACGGGTTCTAGCGGCTGTGCGGCGGCCGCGTGCGCCGGGCGCCGGCCGAAAGGCGCAGTGCAACCAGGCCCCGGGCGTATGTCGTCGGGACTGAAGGGCACCTCTAAAAACCCCG
>NZ_NSGT01000010.1:0-4628 GCF_009192905.1 Xanthomonas sp. LMG 12459 | reverse complement strand
TCGTCTGGTCCTTCGGGTAGCTGTCTTCCAGGCGGCCGATCTCGTCGCGGCCCAGGGTGGTCTGGGTCGAGCCGATCGCGGCCAGCGCCTGCGGCTGGGTCACCGCATGGGTGATGTCGGTCTTGCTGTAGCCGTAGCTGGCGGTGAGGTCCAGCGTGCTGGCCGCCAGCGGGATGCTGTAGGTGCCGACCACGTCGACGCCGCGGGTGCGGGTGTCGGCGGCGTTGCTGAAGTAGCGCACGCTGGTGACGTTGCTGTAGCCGAGCTGGCGCAGTTTGCCCAGCACCGCCGCGTCGTTGAGGTTGGACGACAGCAGGATGCGGTCGTCGATCTCGATCTGGTACGCGTCCACGGTCAGGTACAGGCGCTCGACCGGCTGCAGCACCAGGCCCAGGCTGTAGGACAGCGAGGTCTCGGCCTTCAGCGGCGCGGCGCCCAGCGCCTGGGCCACGGCGCTGTTCACCGGGAAGGTGCCGGATTCGAAGAAGCTGCCGTTGATGTAGCTGCTGGTCACCGCCTGGTACTGCTGCTGCGCCAGCGACGGCGCGCGGAAGCCGCTGGCGACGGTGCCGCGCAGCGCCACCTTGTCGGTGAACGCGTAGCGCGCCGACAGCTTGCCGGAGGTCTTGCTGCCGAAATCCGAGTAGTCCTCGTAGCGGCCGGTGAGGCCGGCGGAGAACTTGTCGGTGAGGTCGGCTTCCAGCCCCGCGTACACCGCGTAGTTGTGGCGGTCCGAATGCACGGCGTTGAGCGGCGCGAAGCCGGCGAAGCCCTGCGCGCCGCCGGTGGTGCCGGTGTACGAGGCCGGCTCGCCGGGCGACTGGTTCCACTTCTCCTGGCGGTACTCGGCGCCGAAGGACAGCGTCACCGGATAGGCCAGGCCCCATTCCAGCGGCTGGGTGAAGTCGGCATTGACCGCGTTCTGGGTGTACTCCAGCGCGCCGTCGTAGAAGCGACTCGGGCTGTCGACGCCGAGGCTGTAGTTGATGCTGTTGGCGGTGTGGAAGTCGACCTTGTTGTAGCCGTAGTTGTAGCTGACGTCCCAGGTGAAGCCGCCGGCGGTGCTGCCTTTCAGGCCGGCGACCAGCGAGCGGTCCTTGGAGTACTGCTCGATCTGCGGCACGTAGCCATCGGGATAGACCTGCACCAGCAGCGCGGTCTGGCCGTTGTGGTTGCGCGAGCGGTAGAACGCGAACGAGGTGATGTCGCGGTTGCTGGCGATCGCGGTGGCGTAGCCGGTGAGGTTGTCGCTGAAGCGGAACTCGCCGTTGGCCGAGACCGCGGTGGCGTCGACCTTGGGGTCGCCGTAGACGAAGGTGGTCTGGCCGATGCCGGGATAGTTGCCGGTGTTCGGCGCGGTGCCCTGGTAGGGGCCGGCGCGGTTGGTGGCGTCCTGCTGGCTGATCTGCCCGGCCACGTGCAGGCTGCCGCGGCCGTCGCCGAAGCCGACCCCGGTATCGCCGGAGAGCTGCGACTTGGCGCCGTCGCCGGCCGAGTACTTGCCGTGCTCCACGGCCAGGCTGCCGCCTTCGCCGGCGCCCTTGAGCACGATGTTGACCACGCCGGCGATGGCGTCGGAGCCGTACTGCGCCGAGGCGCCGTCGCGCAGCACTTCCACCCGCTCGATCGCGGCGATCGGGATCGCGTTGAGATCCACCGCCGAGGCGCCGCGGCCGATGGTGCCGTTGACGTTGATCATCGCCGAGGTGTGGCGGCGCTTGCCGTTGACCAGCACCAGCACCTGGTCGGGCGAGAGCCCGCGCAACTGCGCCGGGCGGATGCCGCTGGTGCCGTCGGTCAGCGCCGGGCGCGGGAAATTCAGCGAGGGCAGGGCGCGCGACAGCGCGGTCGCCAGTTCCGAGGTGCCGGTGGCCTGCAGTGCCTCGGGGGTGATGATGTCGATCGGCGATTGCGACTCGGCGACGGTGCGGTCGCTGACGCGGGTGCCGGTGACGATGACCGTATCCAATGTGCTGGGCGTGCTCGGCGCGTCGGACGCGGTCTGGGCGAAGGAGGGGGCGGCGAGGGCGGCGAGCACGGCGCTCGCCAGCAGCGACAACGGACGGTTCATGAAAACTCCAGCAGGTGCCGAAACGGCAGGCGGGGCATGCGGCGACCGGCAGGGCCGGCAGGCCGCGTCCTCAGGGATGTCTAATTATTTTTTAACATGCGTGCTGCGTCGCAGGATGCAAGCGCATGTTCTTATTCCATTGCGTTCTAAGGGGCGGCAGAACGCCGCGCGCCGCCGCCCGCAATGGGAAGGCACGCACAACGTCCCGGTAGCGTCCGCGCCCACCGGGACAGCGGCGGCATAGGCCTGTCGGCCGCGCGAGTCGCGCGTGGCGGACGTCGTCGCCCATCGCGGCGACGCCCGTCAGGGGCGCTCAGAAGCGGTAGCTCACCCGCCCGTACCAGTAGCGCCCGTTGAAGCCGAACGGCGACAGCGGCGAGTACTGCAGGCCGTTGGGGCGGTCGTCGTAGATGTTGTTCAGCGCGGTCCGGGTCGGGTACTGGTTGGTGACGTTGTCGGCGCCGACGGTGAAGGTGAGGTCGTGCCAGGCGTAGCTGGTGGACAGGTTCAGCAGCCAGCGCGCGGCGAAGGCCTGATCCTGGCTGCCGTCGGCGTCGTCGCCGCGGCGGGTGATGGCGCCGTAGCGGGTGGCGTCGCCATGCAGGGTCCAACCGGCCAGGCTCCAGTCGCCGCTGAGCACGTACTTGGTGCGCGGCGTGGCATCGGTCAGCAGGCCCTGGCTGGCGCGGCCGAAGTTCGGATCGGAGATCTCCAGGATCTCGATCTTGTTGTAGTTGGCGCTGAAACTGAGGTTGAGCGTGCCGGCGCGGTCGAGGTCGAGCAGGTAGTTGCTCACCCAGTCCACGCCGCGGGTGCGGGTGGTGGCGCCGTTGACGAAGAACTGCGCGGCGCTGACCTGGCCGATCGGCACGGCCAGCGAGATCTGGTCCGAATACAGGATCTGGTCCCAGATGCGGATCTGGTACAGGTCCAGGGTGGAATTGAAGCCGCCTCCGGGCTGCCAGACCGCGCCGATGCTGTAGTTGGTGGATTTCTCCGGCGCCAGCGGCTTGGCGCCGAGCGCGATGGCCACCGGATCGGAGGTGCGGTAGGTGCCGATCTGGCTGAGCACGCCGTCCACCGGCAGGGTCACCACCGAGGCGTAGTTCTGTTGCGCCAGCGAGGGCGCACGGAAGCCGTTGGAAATCGTGCCGCGCACGGCGAAGGCGTCGTTGAGCTGGTAGCGCGCCGACAGCTTGCCCGAGCGGGTGGTGCCGGCATCGCTGTAGTCCTCGTAGCGTGCGGCCACGCCGCCGGACAGGCGCTCGCTCAGGTCCGCTTCCAGGTCCGCGTACACCGCCTTGCTGTGGCGCTGGAACTGTCCCGCCACGGTCGGCGACAGGCCGGGGAACACTTGCGAACCGCCCGGATACGGTGCGCCAGTGTCCGGGTTGATGGCGTTCGGGTCGAAGTAGATCGAGGTGGGCGAGCCGGCCAGCACGGCGTACTTGTCCTGCCGGTACTCGGCGCCGAAGGCGAGGTTGACCGGATAGGCCAGGCCCCAGTCCAGGGACTTGCTGAAATCGGCGTTGAGCGCGTTCTGCTCGTTGCGGAAACCGCCGGCGTTGAAGCGCGTCGGCGAGGCGCCGGTGCTCCAGTACAGGTTGGTGTTGATGGTGTTGCGCAGGTCGAAGGTGACGTCGTTCTTGCCGTAGTCGGCGGAGACGTCCCAGGTCCAGCCGCTGTCGGTGCTGCCCTTGACGCCGAGCACCGCGGCGCGGTCGTTGGACGGGTTGTAGATCTGCGGCAGGAAGCCGTTGGGGTAGACCGCCGGCACGTTGCGGTCGCTGTTGTCCCAGGCGCGGTAGTAGCCGTTGGACAGCACCTCGCGGCGGCTGACGTTGGCGTAGCCGTACAGGTCGACGTGCGGGGTGAGCGCGTAGCCGAAGTTGACCAGCCCCTGATAGGTCTTCAGCGCGGGGTCGCCGTAGCGCTCGTAGGGAACGCCGCTGGGGTTGGCGGCCCCGGCCAGGGTGGTGGCCTTGTCGGTGTTCTCGGCGCGGTTGGTGTTCATCGCGTTGAGGTAGTTCCACGACACCCGCACCCAGCCCGGCGCCTCGCCGCCCGGCGCGCCGCCGAAGGCCAGCCCGTAGGAGCCGTCGATGCCGTTCTGCGCGCCGTCGCCCTTGTCCATGATGCCGCCGCTGACCGCGACGCTGTTGCTGCCGGCCTTGGCGCCGTGCTTGAGCACGATGTTGATGACGCCGGCGATGGCGTCGGAACCGTATTGCGCGGAGGCGCCGTCGCGCAGCACTTCGATGCGCGCGATCGCCGACATCGGAATCGAATTGAGGTCGGCCGGCGCCGAGCCGCGCCCGACCGACGGGTTGTAGTTGACCAGCGAGGTGGTGTGGTAGCGCTTGCCGTCCAGCAGCACCAGCACCGCGTCCGGCGACAGGCCGCGCAGGGTCGCCGGGCGCAACGCGTCGTTGCCGTCGTTGATCGCCGGGCGCGGGAAGTTCAGCGACGGCAGCAGCTTGCCGAGCGCGCTGGCGAGGTCGCTGGCGCCGGTGGCCTGCAGCGCCTCGGGTGCGATGATGTCGATCGGCGATTGCGA
>NZ_NSGT01000001.1:0-106940 GCF_009192905.1 Xanthomonas sp. LMG 12459 | reverse complement strand
AGCGCTTCGCGCGTCGGACCCTCACCCCAACCCCTCTCCCGGCGGGAGAGGGGCTTTAGCTTCTCCCTTCTCCCATCGGGAGAAGGTGCCCCGCAGGGGCGGATGAGGGTACGGGCGAAGCCTCGTGCAGTTGGATCAGCGCAGCGCTTCGCGCCGGACCCTCACCCCAACCCCTCTCCCGGCGGGAGAGGGGCTTTAGCTTCTCCCTTCTCCCACCGGGAGAAGGTGCCCCGCAGGGGCGGATGAGGGTACGGGCGCAGCCTCGTGCAGTTGGATCAGCGCAACGCTTCGCTTGCCGCACCCTCACCCTCACCCTCACCCCAACCCCTCTCCCGATGGGAGAGGGGCTTTGAGCTTCTCCCTTCTCCCACCGGGAGAAGGTGCCCCGCAGGGGCGGATGAGGGTACGGCACCACGCATCGCCACATAGCGCGCACACCACGCCAGCACAGCACACGAATTTACGCAGCTTTTATTCGAACCCACCTGCGCTTTGCAACGAAGATATTCGGCGATTCCTATACTTTCCGCGCTGACGACGGGGATGCTCGCGTGGAATCGATGGCTGCAATCTTGAGCGTGTCGCAGGCCGCACCGATCGCCTGCAGGCGCCGCGTGCCGCAGACGCAACGGCATGCCGTCCGCGTCCGCGTGGCGGCCATGCCGCGTGCGCCGCGACACCACCATGGCTGCCGCAGCGCGCTGCAGCATCCGCCGCCACACGGCCGCGCGCGTTCGCTGCACGCGCGTTGACGACATAACGCCGCCGCCACCGCGGCGCTGCATTCCAACTCCCTCCCCGCGATGCGCCACCCGGCGCATCGCCTGCGATGGCGCGCGCGCGTGAGGCGGTGCGCCGTCGTTGCCTCCCTCCACCCAACGAAGGACGGCTCGTTGCGAGCCGACGTCGCGATGTCCATGAAGCTCCATCCCTTGTTCCTGTCCCTGGCCGTGCTGTGCGCCGGCGATGCCGCCGCCGCGGGCCTGGCTGCGCCCGTGGCGGAGGCGATGCCGGCGTCGGACGCCGATACTGCGCCGCTGGCGCGCAGCGCCGATTGTTCCAATGGCTTCTTCTCGCGCCTGGCCTCGGCCTATCGCGAGGATGCGCAACCGGCCGATCCCGATGCGCCGACGCCGGCGCACCGCGGCCTGGCGTCGCCGTTCTCCTCGCCGCCGTTCCCGTCGGCCGAATGGCAGCTCGGCGCGGTGGACTACCCGGTCGGCGTGCCCAACGAGAACGCGCAGTACCCGGTCGAGAAGGCGCTGGCCTGCACGCGCGTGGGGCAGTGGATGCAGCGCAACCGCATCGAGCTGTACGGCTGGATCAATCCCTCGCTCAACGCCAGCACGTCCTCGCGCAGCAACTATCCGCTGTCCTACTCCACGCGGCCCAACCGCGGCGAGTTCAACCAGGCGCTGATCCGCCTGCAGCGCGTGCCGGACACGGTGCAGACCGACCATGTCGACTGGGGCTTCCACCTCGACGACCTGTACGGCTACGACTACCACTACACCACGATGAAGGGCGTCACCAGCGACCAGTTGCTGCATCATCCGCAGTCCAATAGCGCACTCAACGGCAAGATCTACGGCAACGATCCGATGATCGCGCACGTGGACCTGTACCTGCCATCGGTGGCGCAGGGCATGCTGGTCACGGTCGGCCGCTATCTGTCGCTGCCGGACATCGAGGCGCAGTTCTCGCCGAACAACTACCTGCTGACCCATTCGATCCTGTACACGGTCGACGCCTATACCAACATGGGCATCCTCACTACCACCAAGCTCAACGACCAGTGGACGCTGCAGCTCGGCGTGCACGGCGGCGACGATTCGGCGATCTGGGACGCGACCAGCCGCCTGAGCGCGCAGGCCTGCCTGCGCTGGGTCTCCAAGAGCAACGACGACATGCTGTATCCGTGCGTGGAGTCGTACAACAACGCCGCGCAGACCTACAACAACCTGCAGGAGTTCGTGCTCACCTGGGGCCACCGCTTCTCGCCGAAGGTGCACATGCTCACCGAGGCCTACCATATCTATGTGCGCGACCAGGCGCTGGCCACCGATCCGTCGCAGTCGCACGCGCCGACCGGACGCCCGGGCTATGCGCTGGGCGAGGCGCCGGACTTCCCGCTGGGGCGCAGCAGCGCCGACGCCATCGTCAACTACGTCAACATCCAGCTCGGCGCGTCGGACATGCTGGCGATCCGCAACGAGTTCGTGAACGATCATGAAGGCCAGCGCACCGGTTTCGCCACGCGCTATTCCAGCCACACCATCGGCCTCACCCACTGGGTGTCGCAGGACCTGGAGATCCGCCCGGAGCTGCGCTACGAGCACGCCTACGATTTCCCCGCCTACGACGGCGGGCGCCGCAACCATCAGGCGACGGCGCTGATCGACGCGATCCTGCATTACTGAGGTCGTCGCGCGCTGCCGTGCAGGCGGCGGCGCGGCGCCGGCAGACGTGGCGCACGCGCCTGCGTCGCGCGGTTTTACGCAGAATTTATGCGTGCCGCGCGCCTTCGCCACGGAGAGTTTATGGCGGCGGCTTCGATAATGCCGGCCTGGGCCAGAAGGCCTGTCCGACCCGGCGTGCGTGGCCATGTTGCGCTTCCCTTCTGCCTCCGTGCGCAGGCCGCGTCCGGCGGTGTTCCCACGCGATTGCGGCCTGCCGTGCGGCGGGCCGTCCCTTTGTTTCGGAGTTGAGACCATGAGCGGTTGGCTTTCGTTCGTTTGCGGCGTGGCGGTGATCGTCGCGGCCGGTTACCTGCTGTACGTGATCCTGCGCCCCGAAGATTTCTGAGCCGAGTGCCACTTCCATGATCGATACATTGCTTGTCTATGCGCTCGCGCTGCTGCTGGGATGGCCGCTGGGCCTGTACCTGGCCAAGGTGATGCGGGGGGCGCCGATGCGCGGCGACGCGCTGTTCGGCTGGATCGAACGCCCGCTGTACCGCCTGCTCGGCACCGACCCGGCGCGCGGCATGCACTGGCGCGCCTATGCCGGCGCGTTCCTGGCCAGCAACCTGGTACTGGGCGTGCTGGTGTTCGTGCTGTTCGTGACCCAGGCCTGGCTGCCGTTCAATCCGGATGCGGTGCCCAACATGCGCTGGGACGTGGCCTTGCACACCATGGTCTCGTTTCTGACCAACACCAATCAGCAGCACTACTCGGGCCAGGCGCAGCTGTCGTACCTGTCGCAAGCGGTGGGCGTGGTCGGCCTGCAGTTCATCACGCCGATGATGGGCCTGGCGCTGGTGGCGGCGACGCTGCGCGGCCTGTTCGGTGGGCGTGGCCAGGATGCGGCGCGCAAGGCGGCCGCGAGTGGCGGCGAGACGGCGCAGGAGGTCGACCTCGGCAACTACTGGGCCGACGTGATCCGTCCGACCCTGCGCTTCCTGCTGCCGCTGTGCCTGCTGTGGACGCTGCTGCTGACCCAGCAGGGCGTGCCTTCGACGCTGGCGGCCGGTCCGGTCGCCACGCCGCTGGACGCCAGCGCCGGCCAGCAGACACAGAAGATCCCGCTCGGCCCGGTCGCGGCGATGGTGGCGATCAAACAGCTCGGCACCAACGGCGGCGGCTGGTACGGCCCCAACAGCGCGATGGCGCTGGAAAATCCCACGCCGTTCTCCAACCTGCTGGAGATGTTGGGCATCGTGCTGATCCCGGTGGCGGTGGCGTTCATGGTCGGCCCGTTCACCGGGCGCCGCAAGTTCACTGCGCTGGTGTTCGGCAGCATGCTGGTGATGTCGCTGGCGTCCACCGCGGTGTCGCTGTGGGCCGAAGGCCACGCGCCCGGCAGTGCCGCGCTGATGGAGGGCAAGGAGGTGCGCTTCGGCGTCGATGCCTCGGCGGCCTGGTCGTCGCTGACCACGCAGACCTCCAACGGCTCGGTCAACGCCATGCACGATTCGCTGGCGCCGCTGACCGGTGGCGTGGCGATGATCAACATGCTGATCAACGCGATCTGGGGCGGTATCGGTTGCGGCCTGCAGCAGTTCCTGGTGTACCTGCTGCTGAGCGTGTTCCTGGCCGGCCTGATGACCGGGCGCACCCCGGAACTGTTCGGACGCAAGATCGAGGCACCGGAAGTGCGCCTGCTGGCGCTGCTGATCCTGCTGCAGCCGCTGGTGCTGCTCGGCTTCACCGCGGTCACCCTGGCGCTGCCGGCCTCGATCTCGGCGACTTCCAATCCGGGCTTCCACGGCATCAGCCAGGTGTTCTACGAGTACACCTCGGCGTTCGCCAACAACGGCTCCGGTTTCGAGGGGCTGGGCGACGGCATTCCATGGTGGAACCTGAGCTGCACCGTGGTGCTGCTGCTGGGCCGCTATCCGGCGCTGATCGTGCCGCTGATCGTGGCCGCGCAACTGGCGCGCAAGCGGGTGGCGCCGGAAACCGGCGGCAGCCTGCAGGTGGAAACCCCGACCTTCGCGCTGACCCTGATCGCGGTCATCGCGATCCTGACCGTTCTGCAATTCACGCCGGCTTTGGTGTTGGGACCGATCGCCGATCACCTGACCCTGGCCGCGCACTGAGACGACGACGATGAGCACCCCGCTTCCTTCTACTTCCGTGGCTTCTTCGCCGGCGCGCCGGCCTGGGCTGTTCGATGCCGCGGCGCTGCGCGCAGCCTTGCGCGACAGCGTGCTGAAGCTGTCGCCGCGGCACCTGCTGGGCAGCCCGGTGATGGCCGTGGTGTTCGCCGGCACGCTGCTGTCGGCGCTGATCACCGTGTCCGGCCAGGGCCCGGCCGGCTTCGGCTGGGCGGTGACCGCGATCCTGCTGGTCACCGTGCTGTTCGGCAACTTCGCCGAGGCGGTGGCCGAGGCGCGCGGCCGCGGCCAGGCTGCGTCGCTGCGGCGCGCACGCAAGGATCTGGTGGCGCGCCGGGTCGCCAGCGCACGGCTGGACGGCGAAACCAGCGTGCCCGCCGCCGAACTGCGCCCGGGCGACCTGGTGGTGGTCTCGGCCGGCGAGCTGATCCCGGCCGATGGCGAGATCGTGCACGGCCTGGCCACGATCAACGAAGCTGCGGTCACCGGCGAATCGGCGCCGGTGCTGCGCGAGGCCGGCACCGACCGCTCCGGCGTCATCGGCGGCACCAAGGTGCTGTCCGACGAGATCCTGGTGAAGGTCACCGCCGAGCCGGGCCACAGCTTCCTGGACCGGATGATCGCGCTGGTGGAAGGCGCCAACCGGCAGAAGACGCCGAACGAGATCGCGCTGACCATGCTGCTGGCGGCGATGACCCTGACCTTCCTGATCGTGGTCGCCTCGCTGCCGGCGATCGCCGGCTTCGTCGGCGTGCACGTGGATCCGCTGCTGCTGATCGCGCTGCTGGTGTGCCTGATCCCGACCACCATCGGCGGGTTGCTGCCGGCGATCGGCATCGCCGGCATGAACCGCGCGCTGTCGGCCAACGTGCTGGCCAAGTCGGGCAAGGCGGTGGAAGTGGCCGGCGACGTCGACGTGCTGCTGCTGGACAAGACCGGCACCATCACCCACGGCGACCGCCAGGCCACCGTGTTCCATGCGCTGAGCGGCGTGGACGTGGCGCAGCTGCGCGAGGCGGCGATGCTGTCGTCGCTGGCCGACCCGACCCCGGAAGGCAAGTCGATCGTGCGCCTGGCGCGCGAGCAGGGCCTGCCGCCGGCCGATCCGGCGGGCGCCGAGTTCGTCGCCTTCACCGCGCAGACCCGCATGTCCGGCGTCGACCTCCCGGCCAACGGCATGCAGCCGCCGCGGTCGATCCGCAAGGGCGCCGCCGATGCGTTGATCCGCCACGTCACCGCGCTGGGCGGGCAGGTGCCGGCGGAGCTGAAGAGCCGCGTCGAGCAGGTCGCGCGCAGCGGCGCCACGCCGCTGGTGGTGGCCGAGGGCCGGCACGTGCTGGGCGTGGTCGAGCTGTCGGACGTGGTCAAGCACGGCGTGCGCGAGAAGTTCGCGCGGCTGCGCGCGATGGGCGTCAAGACGGTGATGATCACCGGCGACAACCCGCTGACCGCCGCGGCCATCGCCGCCGAGGCCGGCGTCGACGACTACATCGCCGAGGCCACGCCCGAGGACAAGCTGGCGCGCATCCGCCAGGAGCAGGCCGGCGGACGCCTGGTGGCGATGGTCGGCGACGGCACCAACGACGCGCCGGCGCTGGCCCAGGCCGACGTCGGCCTGGCGATGAACTCCGGCACTCAGGCGGCCAAGGAGGCCGGCAACATGGTCGATCTGGATTCGGATCCGGCCAAGCTGCTGGCGGTGGTGGAAGTGGGCAAGCAGCAGCTGATCACCCGCGGCGCGCTGACCACCTTCTCGCTGGCCAACGACGTGTCCAAGTACTTCGCGATCCTGCCGGCGCTGTTCGCCGCCTCGATCCCGCAGATGGCCGCGCTGAACGTGATGCGCCTGTCCAGCCCGACCAACGCGGTGCTCGCCGCGCTGATCTTCAATGCGCTGGTGATCCCGGCACTGATCCCGCTGGCGCTGCGCGGCGTGCGCTTCACCCCGTCCTCGGCGACCTCGCTGCTGCGCCGGAACATGCTGATCTACGGTGTGGGCGGCGTGCTGCTGCCGTTCGTCGGGATCAAGGCCATCGACCTGCTGCTGGTGGCGCTGGGCTGACCCCAGCGCCGATTCTCACGCTCCTTCGGAATTACCTCCATGACCGTGTCTTCCGTTTCCCTTCGCGAACCGATGCGCTGGCGCGCGGTGCTGGTGTTGCCGCTGCTGGTGCTCGCGTCCGCGGCGCTGTACTCGTTGCTGGCCACCGTGCTGGCCGGCGCGCTGTTCCCCGAGCAGGCCAACGGCAGCCTGCGCAGCCACGATGGCCGCGTGGTCGGCTCGGCGCTGGTGGCGCAGCCGTTCGCCGCCGCCGGCTATTTCCAGCCGCGTCCGTCCGGCGCGAAGTACGACCCGATGTCGGCGGCCGGCAGCAACCAGGCGCGCAGCAACCCCGACCTGCGCAAGCGCCTGGACGCCACCCGCCAGGCGGTGGCCGCGCGCGAAGGCATCGACCCGGCGCAGGTGCCGGACGATCTGATCACCCAGTCCGGCAGCGGCATGGACCCGGACATCAGTGTGGAAGCGGCGCACATCCAAGTGGCGCGCGTCGCCGCGGCGCGCGGCCTGCCGCCGCAGACCGTCGCCGCCTTGGTCGCCGCGCAGACCCAGCCGCGCCAGTTCGGCGTGCTGGGGGAGCCGCGGGTGAACGTGCTGGCGCTGAATCTGGCCTTGGACGCGGCTGGGAATGGGGAAACGGGAATCGGGAATGGGAAGGAGCAAAAGCAGTAGGGCGGATGGCCCGAGGCTGTACGCTTCGCGAATCCCCAATTCCGAATCCCCAATCCCGGCCCTTCAATGCCCGACCCCCGCACCCAACAGGCCGACGCCCTGATCGGCGAACTGCAGCGCGAGCGCGGCGGGCGCCTGACCGTGTTCCTCGGCGCGGCGCCGGGGGTCGGCAAGACCTACGCGATGCTGTCGCGTGCGCGGCAGTTGCAGCAGCAGGGCAGCAACCTGGTGGTCGGCGTGGTCGAGACCCACGGCCGCGCCGAGACCGCGGCGCTGCTGGAGGGTCTCACCGTGCAGCCGCGGCGGCGGCTGGAGTACCGCGGCCGCACCCTGGACGAGATGGACCTGGATGCGCTGCTGGCGCTGCGCCCGCCGCTGGTGCTGGTGGACGAGTTGGCCCATCGCAACGCGCCGGGCAGCCGCCACGAGCGGCGCTGGCAGGACGTACAGGAACTGCTCGACGCCGGCATCGACGTCTACAGCACGGTCAACATCCAGCACCTGGAAAGCCTCAACGACGTGGTCCACCGCATCACCGGCGTGCGCGTCAGCGAGACCGTGCCCGATGCGATCTTCGACCGCCTGCGCGACATCGTGCTGGTCGACCTGCCGCCACGTGAACTGATCGAGCGCCTGCAGCAGGGCAAGGTCTACCTGCCCGAGCAGGCCGGGCAGGCGCTGCAGGCCTTCTTCTCGCCGTCGAACCTGGCCGCGCTGCGCGAGCTGGCGATGCAGACCGCCGCCGACCGCGTCGACAACGATCTGCGCGACGTGCAGGCCGCGCAGGGCCGCACCAGCGTGGCGCTGCGGCGCACGGTGATGGTGGCGATCGACGGGCGCGGCCAGTCCGACTACCTGGTGCGCGTAGCGCGGCGCCTGGCCGAGCGCCGCGGCGCGCCGTGGACGGTGGTCACCGTGCAGACCCAGGCGCAGCCGGATGCCGACTGGCAACTGGAGATCGACCGCGCCTTCGCGCTGGCGCGCCGGCTGGGCGGCGAGGCCGCGCTGCTGCACGGCGCCAACGTCGCCGATGCCTTGCTCGACCATGCCGCGCGCAGCGGCGTGTCCACGCTGGTGCTGGGCCGCACCCGCGAGCGCCCGCTGGCGCGCATGATCAACCGCACGCTGACCCAGCAGCTGCTGCAACGCGGCGCGCACTACGAACTGGTGATCATCAGTTCGCCGGAAGCGCGCGCGCGGGCGCGGCGGCGCTGGCGCAGCCCCGCGCACTGGCTGTCGCGCGACGACCTGCTGTTCGCCACGGTGGCCTCGGCGCTGGCGGTGGTGGTCGCCTGGATCGCCGAAAGTTGGGTCGGCATCGACGACCTGTCGATGGTGTTCATTGTCGCGGTGGTGATGGTGGCATCGAAGACGCGGATGACCGCGGCGGTGCTGGCGGCGCTGCTGAGCTTCTTCAGCTACAACTTCTTCTTCATCGAACCGCGCTTCACCTTCCAGATCGGCGCGCGCCAGGGCGTGGTCACGGTGCTGCTGTTCCTGGTCGCCGCCCTGGTCGCCGGGCGCCTGGCCTCGCGCCTGCGCATGCAGGTGCTGGCGCTGCGCGCGGTCAACGCGCAGACCACCGCGCTGCAGCGGCTGGGCCGCGAACTGACCAGCGCTGCCGACCTCGGCCAGGTGTTGGAGGCCGGGCGCCGCGCGCTCGCCGGCACGCTCGACGCCGAGGCCTGGCTGCGCCTGCAGCCGCTGGAGCGCGCGCATGACGGCGCCGACGACTACGCGCCGACGATGGCCGCGGTGGACCGCAGCGCCGCCGACTGGGCGCAGCGCCACGGCCAGGCCACCGGTCGCTTCACCGATACGCTGGCCGGCGCGAGCTGGTGGTTCCTGCCGGTGCGCCACGAGCGCGGCACCATCGGCGTGGTCGGCTTGCGCTTCGGCGCCGGCGTGCAGCGCCCGGGCCTGGAGCAGCAGCGCCTGGCCGAGGCGATGGTGGAGGACATCGGCCAGGCCGCGCTGCGCACGCGGCTGGTCGCCGACCTGGAGAGCGCCCGTGTCAGCGGCGAGACCGAGCGGCTGCGCTCGGCCCTGCTGTCCTCGGTCTCGCACGACCTGCGCTCGCCGCTGGCGGCGATGATCGGCGCGGCCAGCAGCCTGTCCAGCTACGGCAAGGCGATGGACGCGGAGGACCGCCGCAGCCTGCTCGACACCATCCAGATGGAAGGCGAACGCCTGGACCGCTACATCCAGAACCTGCTGGACATGACCCGGCTCGGTCACACCGGGCTGACATTGAACCGCGACTGGATCGGCGTGGACGAACTGATCGGCTCGGCCGCGCGGCGCCTGCAGCGCTACCAGCCGCAGGTGCGCCTGGACATCGCCCTGGCCGCCGAGCTGCCGACGCTGTGGGTGCACCCGGCGCTGGTCGAGCAGGCGATCTTCAACGTGCTGGAGAACGCGGCCAAGTTCTCGCCGGCGGATGCGGCGATCCGGGTGGCCGCGGGCATGGTCGAGGGCCGCCTGCGCATCGACATCAGCGACCGCGGCCCGGGCATTCCCGAGGACGAGCGCGCGCGCATCTTCGACATGTTCTACAGCGTCGAGCGCGGCGACCGCGGCCGCCATGGCACCGGCCTGGGCCTGACCATCTGCCAGGGCATGATCGGCGCGCACGGTGGCAGCGTCGAGGCATTGCCGGGCCCCGATGGCCGCGGCACCACGATCCGCATTACCCTGCCGCTCATCGAACCCGCCGCGCCGCCGTCCCGCCCCGATGCCGACTGAGTCCCACGCCGATCCGATTCCGCCGCCGCGCGTGCTGGTCATCGACGACGAGCCGCAGATCCGCCGGTTCCTCGACATCAGCCTGCGCGCGCAGGGTTACCGCGTGCTGCAGGCCGACACCGGCGCCGCCGGCCTGGCGCAACTGGCCGCGCACGGCGCCGAACTGGTGGTGCTGGACATCGGCCTGCCCGACCAGGATGGGCACAGCGTGCTGCGCGAACTGCGGCAATGGTCGTCGGTGCCGGTGATCATGCTGACCGTGCGCGCCGGCGAGGACGAGAAGGTGCAGGCGCTGGACGCCGGCGCCAACGACTACGTGACCAAGCCGTTCGGCGTGCAGGAACTGATGGCGCGCATCCGCGTGCTGCTGCGCATGCAGCCGGTGGCCGGCGAGGCCGAGCCGGTGTTCGACGACGGCCACCTGCACATCCACCTGGGGCTTCGCGAAGTGCGTCTTGAAGGCGAAGCGTTGCCGCTCAGTCGCAAGGAGTACGCGCTGCTCGCCCTGCTGCTGCGACACAGCGGCCGCGTGGTGACGCAGCCGCAACTGCTGCGCGAACTATGGGGCCCCACCCACCAGGACGACACCCACTACCTGCGCATCCTGGTCGGCAAGCTGCGGCAGAAACTCGGCGACAGCGCCGTGGCCCCGCGTTACATCGCCACCGAGCCGGGCGTGGGGCTGCGTTTCATCGGCGTGAACGAACGCTGTAGCTGATTCAAGCGAGTGGACGCATCGATCACGCATGGTCGGCACCGGACGTACTCGCTGTGGAAACGGGGTTTGATCCTGGTCTGGTCCGAGTAGGCCGTCTTGCTCGCCATGCGCGTCGTAGCGACGCGCCGAAGGCGCCGTCTTGTGCAAGCGGGTGGATTTGAATAAATTCCGCGGCATCGTAGGAGCCGGGCCGGACACATGCATGTTAGGGCCATGAGTTGCTGGACGCGAGCCATCCCCGTTGTGCGGCGCCACGGGCATCGATGGCGATGGTTGAGCATCTCGATGTCTTGCCTGATCTTTGCGGCGTGCACCCGCGATGCCCAGCTAGATCGCGCTCGCAGCGTGGCGCCAGCCGTATCCGCCTCAGAGAGCAAGGAGAGTCCGATGGAACGCATCAAGCGGGTGGTGGATCGTCTGGTCGATACGCGATTCGACGACATTGCAGCAATCAACGCACAGCTACAGACTAGCCTCGGTGCCGTACAGGCGGGGGATGGTTTCGACGTGCGCACCAGCGACAGTGGCTCGCTTGGCGGGATACCCGTCAGCGACATTGAATTGCGTAGCGCGAAAGACGATGCGTCGCATGCCACGTTGCTGCTGCGTTTCCCTTTGCCGGGAGTGCCGCTTGAAAGCGCGCCATGGCCGAACGCGACGTTGTATCCGCCTCGGCCCGATGCAGTCGATTCGGCAGCTTACTGGTCCGTTGACGCCGCACCGGACACCCGCGTGATCCTGGGTCTTTCTGCCGACGAGAAGCATCTGATCCAGATGACGATTCGGAAGAACTAAGAACTGTATGCCTTTGGCAAAGGAGTTGCAGCATGGTCGAGTCGATGTCGGAACCCGGCGCTTCGCAGGCGTCGCCAAATTCCTCTCCGCCGCGCCCGGCTACACCGCTGCAGGATCCTTCGCTGCAGTCATTCCTGGAGGAGTCGCCGACGTTGCGAAGCGGATTGGCGCAGTTGCGTCACGACCGCATCGAGGTGATCTGGGGAAGGGCAGGAGGTGGAACCTATGTGGATCCTGGTCGTGCCATCGTCATCGATGAAAACGCGATGGGACATGGTGGGCGAATCGCAAGGTCGATTTCTCACGAAATAGGCCATCATCGATTTACCGAGATACCCGATAAGTCGTCGCGGGAGACCTATGTCGCCAGCATGCTGCGTGGCGAGGCCGCTGCGACGTTGAGCAATGCCAAGGTCAGACAGGAAATCCTCGCTCGTGGTGGAGCCGATATCGGCATCTCCGGCAGTGGAGATCGGCCTAGACAGTACGCGGCAATCGCGGATCAGTACCTGGCCGGTCGGCTAGGGCGGGATGCCGCGCTCAACCAGATCGGTCAGGTGTTCAAGACGGAACAGCCATCGGTCAGTCCCCATTCGACCTATGAGCAATACTACGGTGACTATTACGATCGGGCCATCGCTCCCACGCTGCGTCGACCCGGCACGCCGCAGCCTTCCGAGGTCGACGCGGTTCCGCAAGGACATGCCGTCTATTCCATGTATTCGACCTTGCGTGAGCGGTTTCCGGCGTCTGTCTCCGATGCGCACGTGCTGCACGCGTCGGTCCTGGCAAAGGCCGAAGGGATTCGCGAGAACGATGCGCAGGTCTTCATGAAGGACGATCAGGCATGGGTGGCCGCATCGTTTCCGCCTGGGACCCGCGTCCAAATCGACTTGGGCGCGGCTGCGCCTTCGATGTCCGACGCCTTGCAACAAGCCGCACAACAGGACGGGCAGCATCAGGACGCCGCGATCCATGCCCAAGCGCCGAATGTGCCATCACGCTGAAGTGGCGTTTGGGGAGTCCCTCATCCCGGCGGCAACACCTTACCCGGATTGAGGATCCCATCCGGATCCAGTGCGCGCTTGATCGCGCGCATCGCATCCAGCGTGGCCGCGTCGAAGGCCTGGTCCATGTAGTCGCGCTTGGCCACGCCGATGCCGTGTTCGCCGGACAGCGTGCCTTCCAGCGACAGCACCAGTGCGAACAGTCGCGGCAGCGCCGCCTGCGCGCGCGCGGTTTCGGCGGCGTCGTCGGGCGCGTACATGATGTTGACGTGCAGGTTGCCGTTGCCGGCATGGCCGAAGGCCACGATCGGCAGGTCGAACTCGGCGGCCAGCGCTTCCACGCCGGCCACCAGCTCAGGGATGCGCGACACCGGCACCACCACGTCTTCGTTGATCTTGCCCGGGCGGATCGTGCGCAGCGCCGGCGACAGTGCGCGGCGCGCGGCCCACAGGCGGTCGCGCGCGCTGCCGTCGGCGGCCACGTCCAGCGTCAGCAGGCCCTCGCCCTCGGCTGCCGCACCCAACGCCTGCAGCGTGTAGGGCAGGGTGTCGTGGTCGCCGTCGGCCTCGATCAGCAGCATCGCGCCGGCCTCGGGCACGTCGCTGCCATTGCGGCGCAGCAGCGCGATCGCGCTGCGGTCCATGAACTCGAGCATGGTCGGCGTGCTCGGCTGCGCCATCAGCCGCGACACCGCCGCCGCGGCGGCGGCGGCGTCGCGGTACAGCGCGCGCAGGCCGGCCTGCGCCAGCGGCCGCGGCGACAGCTTCAGCGTCGCTTCCACGATCAGCGCCAGGGTGCCTTCGCTGCCGACCAGCAGGTGGGTCAGGTCGTAGCCGGTGGCGTCCTTGGTGTAGGCGCCGCCACAGCGGATCAGCTCGCCGCTGCCGGTCACCGCGACCAGGCCGAGCACGTTGTCGCGGGTGGCGCCGTACTTCACCGCGCGCGGTCCGCCGGCATTGGTCGACAGGTTGCCGCCGACGCTGCAGATCTCCGCACTGGACGGGTCCGGCGGCCAGAACAGCCCGTGCGGCGCCAGCGCCTGCTGCAGGTCGCCGTTGAGCACGCCGGGTTCGACCACCGCGCAGCGGTCGGCCGGGCGCAGCTGCACGATGCGGTTCATGCGCGCGAACGACAGCACCACGCCGCCGGAGAACGGTACCGCGGCGCCGGCGGTGCCGGTGCCGGCGCCGCGCGCCACCAGCGGCACGCGGTGCGCACGGCAGGCGCGCACGATCGCCTGCACCTGCTCATGGGTCTGCGGCAGCGCCACCGCATCGGCCAGCGCCCAGCGCCGCGAATCGTCCTCGCCATAGCTGCGGCGGCTGTCGGCATCGGTGCGCCAGCCTTCGGTGCCGAGCAGGGCGGAAAGGGTGTCGGTGAGCGCGGTGGGCAAGGCGGTGGTCATGGCGAAGGTGGCGACGACGAAGTGGAGGGCGAGGGCGGCTGCAGCAGTTTCCAGGTGAGCACCGCCAGCGCCAGCGGCAGCCACACCCAGCGTAGTTCGGACCACAGCGTGGCCATGCCGCGCGCGCTGAAGAAACCGTTGGCGAACGGCGAGACCCGGATCGGCCGCCATGGCGCGAACCAGCGCTGTTCGCTCCACGGCCACCCCAGGGCCACGCCGAGGCCGCCGGAGGTCATCGCATCGAGCAGCGGATGCGAGGCGGTGCAGACGAACAGCCAGACGGCCGCCTGCAGCGCGCCGGCGCGCAGGGGCCGGTGCAGCAGCGCGCCGAGCGCGCCCAGTGCCGCGGCGAACAACAGCGAGTGGCTGGCGCCGCGATGGCCGAAGGCGTCGGCGTAGGGGATGTGCAGGGCGAAGCCGAGCACGTCGGCGTCGGGCAGCATCGCCGCGACGATGCCGGCGCCGAGCAGGCGCGTGGAGATGCGCCTGCGATCGGCGGCGGCCCAGAGCGCCAGCGGCACCGCGGCGTGGGTGAAGACGCTGGGCACCTCAGCAATCCTCGGCGCGGAAGGCGTCGCGCAGCCAGGTCAGCCGCGGCGGATCGCCCTCGGCCTCGACCACGTCGAAGCGGCACGGCCAGTTGGCGTACTGCGGATGCGCGGCCAGGAACAGCTGCGCCGCCAGCAGCAGGCGGCGGCGCTTGCGCCGATCGACCGAGGCCGCGCCGCCGCCGAACGCGGCGCTGCGCCGGTAGCGTACTTCGACGAACACCAGGCTCTGCGCCTGCTGCATCACCAGATCCAGCTCACCGCCGCGGAAGGCGACGTTGGCGGCGATCAGGCGCAGGCCGGCGCGCTCCAGTTCGGCGCGCGCCGCCGCTTCCACCGCGTTGCCGCGTCGGCGCCGCTCAGTTTCCATCGGGCAGCGGGGTCGGGCGCCCGCCGCTGAAGGTGGACCAGGCCGGGGTGCGCACGATGTTGCCGAAGCCGTCCAGGTGCAGCACGCCGGTGGCGCCGCGCAGGCCGCTGTCCTTGCCGGTCGCCAGCTTCTCCAGATACGCGGTGATCTGCCAGGCGTCGTAGCCGAACGCGAACAGGCGCCCGGCCGGGCCACGCGCGGTCGGCAGCATGTCGGCCACGCTGGCCGCCGCCGGCAGGCCGCCGACGCCGCGCACGTTCCACAGTTCGCTCGGGTAGACGATGCCGTCCAGCACCAGGTCGTCCTCGGGCTTGCCGGTGCCCAGCACCAACTGCGAGGTCGCCACCCGGGTCTTGCCGGCGAAACCGGCCAGCGCCAGTTGCGGCGCCAGCGCGCGGGCGGTGTTGCCCTTCACCGCCAGCAGCACCGAGTCGGCGGCGCCGGCGTTGCGCAGTTGCGCGCCGATGTCGCCCGGGGTGTCGGCCACGCTGACGCTGCCGGCGACCTTGCCGCCGCGCTCGCTGAAGCGGTCGCGGAACGCGGCCACCGCACGGCGGCCGGTGTCGTCGTTGCTGCCGATCACCAGCGTATTGCGGCGTTCGTGCGCCAGCAGGTACTCGGCGGCGGCGATGCCGTCGTCTTCCGGCGCCAGCGAGAAGCCGGCGCTGCCGCCCGGCGGCGCGTGGGTGCCGCGGTTCAGCGCCAGCACCGGCACCGGCAACGCGTCGCGCCCGAACAGCGCGGTGACCTCGTCGCGGCCGAGCGGGCCGACCACGAAATCGGCGCCGCCGTCGACCGCCTTCTGATAGGCGGCCAGCGCCCCGGCCGGGGTGCCGGTGGTGTCAATGAAGTCGATCGCAGGACGCCGCCGGGTTTCGCCGTAGTAGCCGGCAAGCAGACCGTCGCGCACCGGCGCGGCCGCGGTGGCCAGGCTGCCGCTCAGCGGCAGCAGCACCGCCAGCTTGGCCGGTGGGCGATAGCCGTCGCGTTCGGCCGGCGGCCGCTTGCTGGTGTCGAAGCCCCACTGCTCGCCGCGGTCGAACGGACGCGGCAGCGCCAGGCCGCGGCTCAGCAGCGCGCGGCCGACGAAGTTGTACAGCGGGTCGCCGGCCGGCAGCGCGGCGGCGCGCGCCTGCAGGGTGGCATCGTTGAGCGTGGCCAGCTGGCGCACGATGGCGCGCTGGTTGTCGCTGCGCGCCTGGCCGCTGAGGCCGTTGTCGGCGCGGGCGCGCTCGTCCAGCGCCGCGGTGGCGTCGCCGGTGCCTTCCAGCGCCTGTGCACGGGCCAGATGCCAGCGCGCGCGCAGGTTCTGCGGCACCGCCTGCGGATCGCTGCCCAGCGCTTGCAGCGCCTTGGCCGGCTGGCGGTCGGCCAGGGCCAGCTCGGCCTCGACCAGCGCCACCCGCACCTTGCTCAGCGGCGGCAACTGCCGCGGCTGCACCTGCGCCAGCAGGCTGCGCGCGCGGGCGGTATCGCCGGCCTCGTACCAGGCGAAGGCGGCGTCGCCCAGCAACTGGTTGCGGGCGCTGCCGGTGGCGCCGGCGGCCTGCGCCTCGAGCTGCTGCGCCGCGTCCTTCGGCTTGCCCTGGTCCAGCAGCGCCAGCGCCGCCGATTGGGCCGGCGAAGCGCTCGGCGTCACGCTGGTGGTGGCGCAGCCGGCGACGAGCAGCGCCAGCAGCGACAGGGCGGAAATCCTTGCGAATCGCTTGTTCATTTCTGATCCATTCGGCTGGGCACGCCGGGCGCGCCGGGGAAAACCGCTACGATTCTACCCTTGACCATGGAAAGCCCGTAGATGAGCGCCCAGCCCGGAACCCTGCATGTCGTCGCCACGCCGATCGGTAACCTCGCCGACCTGACGCCGCGCGCCCAGGAGACGCTGCGCTCGGTGGCGGCGATCTGCGCCGAGGACACCCGCCGCAGCGGCCAGCTGCTGGCTCACTTCGGCATCGAGCGGCCGCTGCTGGCGCTGCACGAACACAACGAGGAGGCGCTGTCCCAGCGCATCGTCGCGCGCCTGCTGGAGGGGCAGTCGCTGGCCCTGGTCAGCGACGCCGGCACCCCGCTGGTGAGCGACCCCGGCTACCGCCTGGTGCGCGCGGCACGCGCGGCCGGCGTCCGGGTCAGCCCGGTGCCCGGCGCCTGCGCGGCGATCGCCGCGCTCAGCGTGGCCGGCCTGCCCAGCGACCGCTTCGCCTTCGAGGGCTTCCTGCCGGCCAAGGCCTCGGCGCGCCGCGAGCGCCTGGCGCGGTTGGCCGGCGAGCCGCGCACCCTGGTGTTCTACGAAGCCTCGCACCGCATCGCCGAGTCCTTGGCCGACTGCCGCGCCGCCTTCGGCGATGCCCGCCCGGCCGTGATGGCGCGCGAACTGACCAAGCTGTTCGAGACCGTGCTCGACGGCACCCTGGCCGACCTGCACGCGCGGGTCGAGGCCGACGACAACCAGCGCAAGGGCGAGTTCGTGCTGATGGTGCAGGGCGCCGGCGACGACGCCGACGCGCAACTGGCCGAAGGCCGCCGTGTCTACGCCAAGCTCAGCGAACATCTGCCGCCGTCCACCGCCGCCAAGCTGGCCGCCGAACTGACCGGTGCGTCGCGCAAGGCGCTTTACGGCGGTTGAGGGGGCGATAACGCCCTGCGGCAATGCGATCGCCGGCCAGTCGTCTTTGGCGACTGCGTTCTCAGGCGACTTTCGAATAATCAAACCCTGCCTGTTCGGCCTCCCACCCCAGCATCGCCAAGCCAATGCTCTTGGGGACGGGCTTTTCGCCGCTGCGGTAGTAGGCGAGCATGCGCCGGCTCAAGCCCAATGCTTCGGCGGCTGAATCCAACGTCATGTCGTGGCGATGCATCCAGGCGATGATCTGCTGGTGGGAATAGTCACCGGCTTGCTCGATCGCGAGTGCGCGCAGGTTGTCGCTGGCGAGCGCCAACTCGTCGTTGCCGTCGAAGATGACGCCGCGCTGCCATTCGTCGAGCGAGACCTTATGGAAAACGTGTGGCAGCCGTGCCTTTTTCAGGGAAGGATGCGAGGCCAGGACCTCGCTGAGGTCGACAGTGCAAGTGAAGCCGTCGGCAAAGGTCAGTGCAAGTTCGCGCGCCGCGACTGCCTTCACCTTGGTAATGACGAATTGAGGTTGGTTCATGGATTCAATTCCTGCCATCGGGCGATGAGGGTGGCTTTGTTCGCCGCGGCCCATTCAAGCGCGGCGCTCAATTCGCGTCGGCTCAGGCGGCCGGACAGAACTGCCAGGGTGTCGATGACGATCAGCGCTTCCCGACCATCTCGGGTACGCACATGGAAGTGAGGCGGCAGATGGTCAGCCGCATACATCGTGACAACGCTGTTGGCGAAACGGACGATCGTCGGCATGTGCGGAACATAGTGCAATGATTGCACTTTCGCAAGGAGGGTCCTGTTCGCAACGGGGCGGAGGCCAGAAGGGGGGCATCAACGCCTGGCGCTCCGCGCCCTCAGTGAAGGTTTGGAGTTTTCGGCGTTCTGAAAAAAGTGGCGGAGCCGGCCGATAAGCCGGGTTCTGTCGTGGACAGTCATTCTTCTAGGCGCACCGTCACCGGTACGCTCAAGCAACCTACCCGGACCCGACGCGGGCCGCGCCATGAGGTCCCTATTTGGTCTTGCTCCAGGTGGGGTTTGCCGTGCCGGTCCGTTACCGGACTCGCGGTGCGCTCTTACCGCACCATTTCACCCTTACCGGCCTGCTTGCGCAGACGTAGGCGGTATCTTTCTGTTGCACTGGTCCGTCGGCTCGCGCCGCCCAGGCGTTACCTGGCACCTTGCCCTATGGAGCCCGGACTTTCCTCGGCATCCCGCCGCACCGAAATGCGATGGGATGACGCGACTGTCTGGCCGGCTCCGCCGCGGGCATTGTCGCATGTTAAGACGGGACCTGGGATTCGGGATTTTCCGCGAGTGCAGGTTTCGATTGCACTGTGGGAGGGACTTCAGTCCCGACGGGCTCTACCGGTAAAGCCCGTCGGGACTGAAGTCCCTCCCACAAAAATCGCCGCTTTAGGTCGCTGACAGCGATTTCGCGCCTGACCCCATACTTCCCGAATCCAGGGTCACGAGTCCTGGTTCTCCAGCCGCGTCTCCCCCTGAAACACTCCGTCCGGGCCGAACCGGCGCTCATGGATCCAGCCGTGGCCGGCGGCGTCCACGGCGACGATGGTGCTGGCGCGGGTGCCGTAGTCACTGCCGCGGATGAAGGCTGGCGACAGCCGCCGTTCCAGGTCCGGGCCGACCCCGGTGTCGGGCAGGTCGGCCGGGTCGGCCAGGGTCTCGTCGGCCAGCGCCCGCCACAGCGGCGCCAGGTCGTCGTCGCCGGCGGCGATCCAGGCGGTCACGGCCGCGCGCAGGCGCAGGGTCTTGGGCCAGGGCGCGTCGAGCGCGCCGTTGGACATGCCGTGCACGCCCGGTTCCAGGGCGCTGCGGCCGGGCGGGTGGTTGCCCACGTAGGCGGCGCCGGCGGCATCGGCCAGCAGCAGGTTGAATGGCGGATAGGTGTCGGCGCGCGCCGCCAGCGCGTCGGCGAAGGCCGCGGCCGGCTGTTCGCCGCTCAGGTAGTCGGCGATCAGGGCGCCGCGCGAGGCGCCGGACATCGACGCCAGCGGGTCGCGCACGTTGGTGACCACGGCGCAGCGGCCGGCGGCGTCCAGCCCCACCCAGGTGCCGCCGGAGCGCAGGTCGCGCCCGGCCAGCAGGCGCTGCGCCGGGGCCGGCCAGCGCTGCAGCGGCGCGGTCGGGCGGGCGTGGAATTCGTCGCGGTTGCCGACCAGCAGCAAGCGCCATCGCGGGTGCGCAGCGTGCGCGAGAACGACCAGACACATGCCCGGCAGTGTGCGCGCTTGCGCAACGCGAGGCGAGCCCGGGCGCGATGTCGACGGCCGGTGATGATGGCCTTAACGCCGCGTACACAGGCCTGAATTTCCGTTCAATCTCAAAATTTGAGACGAAACAGTAACTTGTGGATAAGCCTTGAACAAGTCTCTAAAGATCGTTGCAAACCATTGATCCCGCTAGCGATTTACCGCTCGCAAAGTTGTTGACAACCCGTTGCGCGCTGCTAAGGTGGGCACTTGAGGGGAAACCGGGTTTTTTGTGGTTTTTCGTGGTTCAATGACCGCCCAGGCGGATTCGGAAAGGTGCAGGCGTCGTGTTTCAGGGCGAGACCGCAATCACTGTGGACGACAAGGGGCGTATGGCGGTTCCCACCGCGTACCGCGACCTCGTCGCGCGCGTGAGCGGCAATCGGCTGGTGCTGACCTACAACCCGTTCGAGGCCGGCTGCCTGTGGCTGTATGCGGAGAAGGAGTGGGAGCGGGTCCGTGACGACGTCATGGCCAAGCCCAACACCCAGCGCGTGGTGCGGGTCCTGCAGCAGAAGCTGGTGGGTTCGTCGGCCGCGCTGGAGCTGGATGCCAACGCCCGCATCACCATTCCGCCGAGCCATCGCGCCGCGGTGGGCATTGAAAAGCGCGCCGTGCTGTTGGGCATGGGCGACAAGTTCGAACTGTGGAGCGAGCAGGCTCATCGCGCACTGATCCAGCAGACGTTGTCTGACGAGGATCTGGGCGATGGATTGCTCGATCTGAAGTTGTGAGTCGGGGTGTCCGGATGCGCGGACAGGCGCAGGCCGGTCACCTCCCGGTGTCGCAACCATCGGCGGCGCATGTGCCGGTGTTGTTCGCGCAGGTCCTGGACGGGCTGCAGGTGATCGAAAACGGAATCTATCTGGATGGCACGTTCGGGCGTGGCGGACACGCGCGCGGGGTGCTGCACAAACTCGGCCCAGGAGGCCGGCTGCTGGTGATGGACAAGGATCCCGAGGCGATCGCCGAAGCCGAACATGCGTTCGGCGGCGACGCGCGCGTGTCCATCTATCGCGGCAGCTTCGCCGAGCTGGGCCAGTGGGACGCTGCCGTTGCCCTGGACGGAGTGCTGTTCGACCTGGGCGTGTCCTCGCCGCAGCTGGACGTGGCCGCGCGCGGCTTCTCCTTCGGCAAGGACGGCCCGCTGGACATGCGCATGGACCCGGACGCCGGCGAGAGCGCGGCGCAGTGGCTGGCGCGCGCCGAGGAGCGCGAGATCGCCGACGCGCTGTGGACCTACGGCGAAGAGCGGCAGAGCCGGCGCATCGCCCGCGCCATCGTCGCCCGCCGCGAGAAGCAGCCGCTGACCCGCACCGCCGAACTGGCCGAGCTGATCGCTAGCGTGATGCCGCGCGGCGACAGCAAGACCCACCCGGCCACCCGCAGCTTCCAGGCCATCCGCATCCACATCAACCGCGAACTGGCCGATCTGGAAACCGGCCTGGACGCGGCGCTGGCCCGGCTCAAGCCCGGCGGCCGTCTGGCGGTGATCAGCTTCCACTCGCTGGAAGACCGCATCGTCAAGCAGTTCATGCAGCGCCACGCCAAGGCCCCGCCGAGCAACCGCCGCCTGCCCGAGGCCACGGCCTTCGTGCCGACCCTGCGCCTGCACGGCGGCGCGATCAAGGCCGACGCCGACGAACTGGCGGTGAACCCGCGCGCGCGCAGCGCGGTGTTGCGGGTGGCTGAGAAGCTGGGAATCGGGAATCGGGAATCGGGAATCGGGAAAGGCGAAAGCAAGAGCGCGCTTCCCGGGACGGAAGGTTTCCGTGTGCGGTCGACCGGCTCTTCCCCATTCCCCATTCCCGTTTCCCCATTCCCGCCGGCGCATGGCGCGCTCCACAGGAGCGCCCCATGAGCCGGCTGCTGCTGCTCGTGCTCCTCGCCTGCACCATCGCTTCGGCGATCGGGGTGGTGTACATGCGCCATCGCCATCGCCAGTTGTTCGTGGAGCTGTCGCGGCTGGAGCACAACCGCGACGAGCTGAACATCGAGTTCGGCCGGCTGCAGCTGGAGCAGGCGACCTGGGCGGAGAGCAATCGCGTCGACCAGGTCGCGCGCGAGCGGCTGGGGATGAAGTTCCCCGAGACCGGCGACATCGTGGTGGTGCGTCCGTGAACAAGAGCGGCCGCAATCGCCCCCGCAGCAACTTCAACCTGCGCGGCCGCCTGGTGCTGGTCGGCGCGGCGCTGGGCCTGTGCTCGGTGACCCTGATCGGCCGCGCGGCCTACGTGCAGCTGATCAACAGCGATTTCTACCAGCGCCAGGGCGAGGCGCGCTACCTGCGCGAACTGCCGATCGCCACCTCGCGCGGCATGATCACCGACCGCAACGGCGAGCCGCTGGCGGTGTCCACGCCGGTGGAGTCGATCTGGGTCAATCCGCAGGAACTGCTGCGCAGCCCGGACCGCATCCCGCAACTGGCGCAGGCGCTGGAGCTGCCGGTCGACGAACTCACCGCCAAGCTGTCGCAGAAGGCGGACAAGGAGTTCATGTACCTCAAGCGCCGGATCAATCCGGACAAGGCGCATGCGGTGGTCGCGCTGGGCATCCCCGGCGTGTTCTCGCAGCGCGAATTCCGCCGCTTCTACCCGCAGGGCGAAGCGATGGCGCATGTGCTGGGCTTCACCAACATCGACGACCGTGGCCAGGAAGGGCTGGAGCTGGCGTTCGATTCGTGGCTGCGCGGCAAGCCGGGCGCCAAGCGGGTGATCCGCGACCGCAAGGGCGCGATCGTCGAGAGCATCGACCTGGTCAAGCCGGCGCAGCCGGGCAAGGACCTGACCCTGAGCATCGACCGCCGCATCCAGTTCCTGGCCTACAAGGAACTGCGCAACGCGCTGGTCGAGAACAAGGCCGCCGGCGGCTCGATCGTGATCATGGACGTGGCCACCGGCGAGATCCTGGCCATGGTCAACCTGCCGACCTACAACCCCAATGCGGTCAACGGGGTCAACCCGGACGTGCGCCGCAACCGCGCGGTCACCGACCTGGTCGAGCCGGGCTCGACGATGAAGCCGCTGACCATCTCCACCGCGCTCAAGGCCGGGGTGGTGACCAAGGACACGCTGATCGACACCAACCCCGGCTACATGTCGGTGGGCCGCTTCACGATCAAGGACGTGCCGCGCAACAACGGCGTGCTGACCGTGACCGGGGTGATCACCCGCAGCTCCAACATCGGCGCGGCCAAGATCGCGGCCAAGCTGCCGGACCAGACCTTCTACGACCAGGTCCACAGCTACGGCTACGGCAGTTCCCCGCACAGCGGCTTCCCAGGCGAATCGGCCGGCGTGTTTCCGTCGCCGGCGCGCTGGAGCGGCTCGTCCAAGACCACCATGTCCTACGGCTACGGCCTGTCGGTGACGCCGCTGCAGATCGCCCGCGCCTACTGCGCGCTGGGCAACGGCGGCCGCCTGGTGACACCGACCTTCGTCAAGGGCCAGCACGAGGACAGCAAGCAGGTGCTGGACCCGGCGATCTCCAAGGAAGTGGTGGCGATGATGGAGACCGTGGTCACCCAGGGCGGCGCCAAGGGCGCGGCGATCCTGGGCTACCACGTGGCCGGCAAGACCGGCACCGCGCGCAAGGCCGGCCCCGGCGGCTACGAGCGCGGCCACTACAACGCGCTGTTCGCGGGCCTGGTGCCGGCGAGCAACCCGCGCTTCGCAACGGTCATCGTCATCAACGATCCGCAGGGCGCCAAGTACTACGGCGGCCTGGTCTCGGCGCCGGTGTTCCACAACGTGATGGAAGGCGCGCTGCGGCTGATGGACGTGCCGCCGGACGACATCCAGTCGTGGCTGGCCGCGCAAGCCGCCGGCAAGAGCGGCCACGCGCCGCCGCCGGCGCCGGTGGAGCCGGATCCGGCGACCGTGCCCGACGCCGCCGCCGAAGTCGATGCCGCGCTGCCCAGCGCGCGCGCCGTGGCGCCGCCGGCGCCGGCCGCGTTGCCGGCCCCGCTGCAGGAGACCCGCCAGTGACCCGCGCGATGTCGCTGTCGCAACTGCTGCCGGGTGTGGCGCTGCCGCACGACGTGCAGGTGTCCGGGCTGGTCATGGACAGCCGCGCGGTGCGCCCGGGCGATGCCTTCGTGGCGATCGCCGGCTTCGGTGCGCATGGCCTGGGCTTCGTCGAACAGGCGCGCGCCAACGGCGCAGTCGCGGTGCTGTACGACCCGCCGGCCCCGGCCGAGCTGCCGGCGCCGGCCGACGCGATCGCGGTGCCGGGCCTGCGCGCGCGCATGGGCGCGATGGCCGACCAGTTCCACGGCCATCCGTCGCAGACCATGACCATGGTCGGGGTCACCGGCACCAACGGCAAGACCTCCACCGTGCAACTGCTGGCGCAGGCCTGGCACCTGCTGGGCACGCGCAGCGGCAGCATCGGCACGCTCGGCGCCGGCCTGTACGGGCAGGTGCAGCCGACCGGCTTCACCACGCCGCTGGTGCTGCCGCTGCACGCGCTGCTGGCGCAGCTGCGCGACGCCGGCGCGCAGGCGGTGGCGATGGAAGTCAGCTCGCACGCGCTCGACCAGGGCCGCGTGGACGCAGTGCATTTCGACGTGGCGGTGTTCACCAATCTCACACGCGACCATCTCGACTACCACGGCGACATGGCCAGTTACGGCGCCGCCAAGGCGCGCCTGTTCGCCACGCCGGGGCTGAAGTCGGCGGTGGTCAACCTGGACGATGCGTTCGGCCGCGAGTTGCTGGGCACGCTGGATCCGGCGCTGCGCCGCATCGCGGTCAGCTCGCGCGGCCAGGATGGCGCGCAGGTGCGCGCCGAGGCGCTGCGCCTGGACGCGCGCGGCATCGGTTTCACCCTGGCGATCGGCGAGGAGCGGCATCCGCTGCAGTCGCCGTTGCTGGGCCGTTTCAACGTCGACAACCTGCTGGCCGTGGCCGGCGCGCTGCACGCGCTGGACGTGGCGCCGGTGCGCATCGCCGCCATCCTGGCGCAGCTGCAGCCGATCCGCGGGCGCATGAACCGGCTCGGCGGCGATGGTGCGCAGCCGCTGGTGGTGGTCGACTACGCACACACCCCCGACGCGCTGGAACAGGCGCTGCAGAGCCTGCGCGCGCACGCACAGGGCCGCATCACCTGCGTGTTCGGCTGCGGTGGCGAGCGCGACACCGGCAAGCGCCCGCAGATGGCGGAGATCGCGCAGCGCCTGGCCGAGCGCGTGGTGGTCACCGACGACAACCCGCGTGGCGAGGACGGCGACCGTATCGTCGCCGACATCCTGGCCGGCTTCGATGGCATGCAGGCGGTGCAGGTGCAGCGCGACCGCGCGCAGGCGATCGCCATGGCGGTCGCCGACGCCGGCGCCGAGGACATCGTGCTGATCGCCGGCAAGGGCCACGAGCCGTACCAGGAGATCGCCGGCGTGCGCCATCCGTTCGACGACACCGAGGTCGCCGCGCAGGCCCTGCGCGCGCATGCGGCGGAGGCGGCCCGATGAAGCGCCTGCCGTTGTCGATGATCGCGCACTGGGCCGGCGCCGAGCTGCACGGCGACGACGTGGCGATCGATGCGATCAGTCACGACACCCGCAGCCTGGCCGCCGGCAGCCTGTACGTGGCGCTGCGCGGCGAGCGTTTCGACGGCCACGCCTTCGTCGCCGACGCCGCCGCGCGCGGCGCCAGCGCGCTGCTGGTGGAGCGCGTGCAGCCGCAGATCGAGCTGCCGCAGATCGTCGTCGCCGACACCGAGCTGGCGCTGGCGCGGATCGCCGCCGGCATGCAGCGTGGCCGTGCCACCCGCGTGGCCGCGATCACCGGCAGCAACGGCAAGACCAGCGTCAAGGCGCTGCTGCTGGCGATCCTGCAGCATGCCTGCCGCATCGACGGCGGCAGCGTCTACGCCAATCCCGGCAACCGCAACAACGAGATCGGCCTGCCGCTGGCGGTGATCGAGGCGCCGGACGACGCCGACTACGCGATCTACGAGATGGGCGCCGGCAAGCCGGGCGACATCGCCTATCTCACCGACATCGCGCCGCCCCAGGTCTCGCTGGTCAACAACATCGCCGCTGCGCACCTGGAGCGCATGGGCAGTCTGCTCGGCGTGGCGCAGACCAAGGGCGCGATCTACACCGCGCTGCCGGCCGATGGCACCGCGGTGATCAATGCCGACGACGCCTTCGGCCTGTGGTTCGAGCAGCGCCTGGCGACCGGCGAGGCGCGGCCGCAGGTGCTGCGCTTCGGCCTGCAGCCGGGCGCCGAGGTCGGTGCCGCGCAGATCCGCATGGCCGCCGACCGTACCCAGTTCGTGCTGACCACCCCGCGCGGCGACGTCGAGGCGACGCTGCCGCTGCCGGGCCGGCACAACCTGCAGAACGCCCTGGCCGCTGCCGCGCTGGCGCTGGCGCTGGCGCTGGACGTGGCGCCGGCGCGCATCGCCGCCGGCCTGGCGCAGGTGCAGCCGGTGCCGGGCCGGCAGATCACTCACACGCTGCCCAACGGCGCGGTGCTGATCGACGACAGCTACAACGCCAACCCCGGCTCGCTGGCTGCGGCGATCGACGCTCTGGCCGCGGCCGGCGGCGAGCGCTGGCTGGTGCTGGGCGACATGCGCGAACTCGGCGCCGGCGCCGAGGCGCTGCACGCCAGCGGCGGGCGCCGCGCGCGCGATGCCGGGCTGACCCGGCTGTACGCGCTCGGCCCGCTCAGCGCTCACGCCGCGCAGGCGTTCGGCGAGAACGGCCGCGTCTTCGACAGCCATGCGGCGCTGATCGAGGCGCTGCAGCGCGATCTGGCCGCGGTGGCCGGGAATCGGGAATCGGGAGCCGGGATTCGGCAAGAGCAGGATCAAGAGCAGGAAGTGAAGCAGATGCATGAGAACACCAGCGCGCCGTCCGATGGCGCGCTCCCACGGGTCCCGGGTCCCGGGTCCCGGGTCCCGGCCACGCTCCTGATCAAGGGCTCGCGCGGCAGCGCCATGGACACCGTGGTGCGTGCGCTGCTGAACCAGGCACAGGAGGCGCCGCATGCTGCTTGAACTCGCCCGCTGGCTGCAGCAGCTCGAAAGCATGTTCGGGCTGTTCGGCTATCTGACCTTCCGCGGCATCCTCGCGGCGCTGACCTCGCTGTTCCTGTCGCTGTGGCTGGGCCCGGCGGTGATCCGCAAGCTGGCGCAGTTCAAGGGCGGCCAGCCGATCCGCCAGGACGGCCCGCAGACCCACTTCTCCAAGGCCGGCACTCCGACCATGGGCGGCTCGCTGATCCTGCTCACCGTGCTGCTGTCGGTGCTGCTGTGGGGCGACCTGCGCAACCGCTACGTGTGGCTGGTGCTGGCGGTGATGCTGGCGTTCGGCGTGATCGGCTGGTACGACGACTGGATCAAGATCGTGCGCCGCGACCCGAACGGGCTGAAGTCGCGCTGGAAGTACCTGCTGCAGTCGATCTTCGGCCTGGCCGCGGGCCTGTTCCTGTACTACACCGCCGACGTGCCGGCGGCGATCACCTTCTACATCCCGATGTTCAAGTCGATCGCGCTGCCGCTGGCCGGGATCAGCTTCGTGGCCATCGCCTACTTCTGGATCGTCGGCTTCTCCAACGCGGTCAACCTGACCGACGGCCTGGACGGCCTGGCGATCATGCCGACGGTGCTGGTGGCCTGCGCGCTGGGCGTGTTCGCCTATGCCTCGGGCAACGCGGTGTTCTCGGCCTACCTGAAGATCCCGACCATCCCCGGCGCCGGCGAGCTGATCATCATCTGCGCGGCGATCGCCGGCGCGGGCCTGGGCTTCCTGTGGTTCAACACCTACCCGGCGATGGTGTTCATGGGCGACATCGGCGCGCTGGCGCTGGGCGCGGTGCTGGGCACCATCGCGGTGATCGTGCGCCAGGAACTGGTGCTGGTGATCATGGGCGGCGTGTTCGTCATCGAGACGCTGTCGGTGATGATCCAGGTCGCCTCGTTCAAGCTCACCGGCAAGCGCGTGTTCCGCATGGCGCCGATCCACCACCACTTCGAACTGAAGGGCTGGCCGGAGCCGCGGGTGATCGTGCGCTTCTGGATCATTTCGGTGGTGCTGGTGCTGGTCGGCCTGGCCACGTTGAAGGTGCGCTGATGAACGACCCCGCCCGCCAAGCGACCCGCCTGGAGGCCATCGGTGGCCGCTACGACCCGTGGCTGCTTGGCGCCGCGGTGGCGCTGGCGTCGCTGGGCGTGGTCATGGTCGGCTCCAGCTCGATCGAGCTGACCACCAGCCCGTTCTACTACCTGAGCCGTCACCTGCTGTTCCTGGCCGGCGGTGTCGGCCTGGCGATCTGGGCGATGCGCACCGAGCTGAAGAACATCGAGCAGTACAACCAGTTGCTGCTGCTGGCCTGCTTCGGCCTGCTGCTGGTGGTGTTCGTGCCCGGGCTGGGCAGCACCGTCAACGGCGCGCGGCGCTGGATCAACCTGGGCATCTCGCGCTTCCAGACCGTGGAAGCGGTGAAGGTGCTGTACATCGTGTGGCTGTCCAGCTACCTGGTGCGTTTCCGCGACGAGGTCAACGCGACCTGGCCGGCGATGCTCAAGCCGCTGGGTGTGGCGGTGGCGCTGGTCGGCCTGCTGCTGCTGCAGCCGGACTTCGGTTCCTCCACGCTGCTGCTGGCGATCACCGCCGGCATGCTGGTGCTGGGCGGGGTGAATCTGCCGCGCATGTCGATGCCGATCGTGATCGGCCTGCCGGTGTTCGCCTTCATCGCGATCCTCGAGCCGTACCGCCTGCGCCGCATCACCTCCTTCCTCGATCCGTGGGCCGACCAGCTCGGCTCCGGCTACCAGCTGTCCAACGCGCTGATGGCGGTGGGCCGCGGCGAACTGTTCGGGGTCGGCCTGGGCGGTTCGGTGCAGAAGCTCAACTACCTGCCGGAAGCGCACACCGACTTCATCTTCTCGGTCATCGCCGAGGAACTGGGCTTCGTCGGCGTGTGCCTGATCATCTCGCTGTACGCGCTGCTGGTCGGCCGCGCGTTCTGGCTGGGCATGCGTTGCGTGGAAATGAAGCGCCACTTCTCCGGCTACATCGCCTTCGGCATCGGCCTGTGGATCAGCCTGCAGAGCTTCGTCTCGGTCGGCGTCAACCTGGGCATCCTGCCGACCAAGGGCCTGACCCTGCCGCTGATCTCCGCCGGTGGTTCCAGCGTGCTGATGACCTGCGTGGCGATGGGCCTGCTGCTGCGCGTGTCCTACGAACTCAACCGCGCCGAGCGCCAGGTGGCGCTGGTGCGCAGCGACGCGGCGATGCCGGTCAAGCAGACCGTGGACAACGCCGAGGACTTGCACGCCGCGCGCGAGGCCAGCGCCAGCGCGGTCGCCGCGGCGATCCAGGGCGGCGCCCCGGGGCGTGGCACCAGCCGCATGCAGCCGCGCGTCGAACCCACCTTCGGGAGGCTCGGATGAGCGCGGTGCAGGGCGATCGTCCGGTGATGATCCTCGCCGGCGGCACCGGCGGGCACATCTTCCCCGCGCTGGCCGTGGCCAAGGTGCTGCGCGCGCGCGGCGTGCCGGTGGTGTGGCTGGGCGCGGCCGGGCGCATGGAAACGCGGCTGGTGCCGGAGCACGGCATCGAGCTGGACACGATCGAGATCGGCGGGCTGCGCGGCAAGGGCGCGCTGGCCCTGTTCGGCGCGCCGGTGCGGGTGATGCGCGCGGTGCGCGCCGCCGGCTTCGTGCTGCGCCGGCGGGCGCCGCGCGCGGTGATCAGCTTCGGCGGCTTCGCGGCCGGTCCCGGCGGCCTGGCCGCGCGCCTGCTCAAGCTGCCGCTGCTGGTGCACGAACAGAACCGCGCGCCGGGCCTGACCAACAAGGTGCTGGCGCGGGTCGCGCGGCGCGTGCTGACCGGCTTCCCCGGCAGCTTCGCCACGCGCGAGGAAGCGGTGGGCAACCCGGTGCGCGCCGAGATCGCCGCGCTGGCGCCGCCGGCGCAGCGCCTGGCCGCGCGCCACGGCGCGCCGCGGCTGCTGGTGCTGGGCGGTAGCCAGGGCGCACGCGTGCTCAACCAGGCGCTGCCGCAGGCGCTGGCCGCGCTCGGCACGGCCGTCGAGGTGCGCCACCAGTGCGGCGAAGCGCTGCGTGAGGAAGCCGCGCGCGCCTACGCCGACGCCGGCGTCGCCGCCAGCGTCGAAGCCTTCATCGGCGACATGGCCGCGGCCTACGCCTGGGCCGACCTGGTGGTGTGCCGCGCCGGCGCCTCGACCCTGGCCGAACTGTGCGCGGTCGGCATCGGCAGCGTGCTGGTGCCGTTCGCCGCCGCCGTCGACGACCACCAGACCCGCAACGCCGAATACCTGGTCGAGCGCGGCGCCGCCGTGCTGCTGAAGCAGGACGACGCCCTGGCCGGCCGTCTGCAGCGCGTGCTGCGCGACCTGCTGGCGCAGCCGGCGCAGCGCCTGGCGATGGCCGAGGCCGCGCGCCAGCTGGCCAAGCCGGATGCGGCCGAGCGGATTGCAGACATCGTGCTCGAAGAAGCCGGGAGTCGGGATTCGGGATTGGGGATTGGCAAAAAGCAGGAGCACAAGCAGGACACCATGCAGACACCCGTACAACGTGCAGCGCTGCGGCAACCGACCGCCAGCGACACGAATCCCCAATCCCGAATCCCCAATCCCGGCACCTCCACCGGAGGTGCCCTGTGATCCGCCGTCTCCACGACACCGGCGATCTGGTCCGCGCGTTCCCGCGCGTGCACTTCGTCGGCATCGGCGGCACCGGCATGAGCGGCATCGCCGAGGTCATGCTGACCCTGGGCTATGAGGTCTCCGGTTCGGACAACGCCGACAATGCGGCGACCCGACGCCTGGTCAAGCTCGGCGCGCGGGTGATGCGCGGGCACTCGGCGGCCAACGTGCTCGGTACCGACTGCGTGGTGGTGTCCAGCGCGATCCGCGAAGACAACCCGGAACTGATGGAGGCGCGCAGCCAGCGCATTCCGATCATGCCGCGCGCGGCGATGCTGGCCGAACTGATGCGCTTCCGCCGCGGCATCGCGGTGGCCGGCACCCACGGCAAGACCACCACCACCAGCTTGGCCGCGGCGGTGCTCAGCGAAGGCGGGCTGGACCCGACCTTCGTGATCGGCGGGCAGCTGCTCGCCGCCGGCGCCAACGCCAAGCTCGGCGGCGGCCAGTGGCTGGTGGCCGAGGCCGACGAGAGCGACGGCAGCTTCCTGCGCCTGAACCCGTTGATCTCGGTCATCACCAACATCGATGCCGATCACCTGGAGAACTACGGCAACGACTTCGCCCGGGTCCAGGCGGCATTCGCCGAGTTCCTGCAGCGCCTGCCGTTCTACGGCCTGGCGGTGCTGTGCATCGACGATCCGGAAGTGGCCGCGCTGGCGGCGAAGACCCCGCGCCATGTGATGAGCTACGGGCTCAGCGAGAACGCCGACGTGCGCGCCGAGGACGTGGTGCAGGATGGTCCACGCATGCGCTTCACCCTGCGCCTCCCGGAAGGCAGCAGCATCCCGGTGACCCTGGCGCTGCCGGGCCGGCACAACGTGCTCAACGCGCTGGCCGCCGCCGCCATCGGCTGGCAGCTGGGCGTGGCGCCGGAGGCGATCGCCAGCGCGCTGCAGAGCTTCGCCGGCATCGGCCGCCGCTTCAACGACCTGGGCGAAGTGACCACCGCCGGCGGCGCGCGCGTGCGCGTGGTCGACGACTACGGCCACCACCCGCGCGAGCTGGCCGCGGTGTTCGCCGCCGCCCGCGGCGGCTGGCCGGACAAGCGCCTGGTGGTCGCGTTCCAGCCGCATCGCTACAGCCGCACCCGCGACCAGTTCGACGCCTTCGCCGCGGTGCTGTCGGAAGTGGACGCCCTGGTGCTCAGCGAGGTCTACCCGGCCGGCGAGGCGCCGATCCCGGGCGCAGACGCGCGCTCGCTGGCGCGCGCGATCCGCGCGCGCGGCCGCAGCGAACCGGTGGTGGTCGGCCAGGTCGGCGAACTCGACAGCGTGCTGCCGGACGTGCTGCAGGACGGCGACCTGCTGCTGATGATGGGCGCGGGCGACATCGGCTACGTCGCCCAGCACATCGCCCAGCACGGCTTCGCCGGCGGAGCCGACGCATGAGCGCGCAGACCCTGCCGCCGCCGCGCGTCACCGACCCGGCCGCGTTCGGCCGCGTCGCCGTGCTGCTCGGCGGCACGTCCAGCGAACGCGAGGTGTCGCTGAACTCCGGCGCCAACGTACTCGAGGCGCTGCGCAGCCGCGGCATCGACGCGCAGCCGGTGGACGGCATTCCCGCCTTGCTCGAGCGCATCCGCGCCGGCGAAGTCGATCGCGTGTTCAACATCCTGCACGGCGGCGACGGCGAGAACGGCGTGCTGCAGGGCCTGCTGCGCGCGTTGCAGGTGCCGTTCACCGGTCCAGACGTGCTCGGCAGCGCGCTGACCCTGGACAAGATCCGCACCAAGCAGGTGTGGATCGCCGCCGGCCTGCCGACCCCGGGCTTCGCCCGCATCGACGCCCAGGCCGACCTGGCAGCCGCCGCCGCCGCGCTGGGCTACCCGCTGTTCGTCAAGCCCGCCTGCGAAGGCTCCAGCGTCGGCGTGTTCCGCGTGCTGTCCGAGGCCGACCTGGCGCCGGTGCGCGCCTTCGCCGCCGACTACCGCGGCGAACTGCTGATGGAGCAGATGGTGCAGGGCGAGGAGTACACCGTCGGCATCCTCGGCGACGTCGCGCTGCCGTCGATCCGCATCGTGCCCGCCGGCGACTGGTACGACTACCACGCCAAGTACATCGCCGAGGACACCCAGTATCTGTGCCCGGGCATGCAGGGCGAGGACGAGACCCAGATCCGCCAGCTCGCGCTGCAGGCCTTCGCTGCGGCCGGCTGCAGCGGCTGGGGCCGCGTGGACGTGATGCGCGACCGCGTGCGCGGCCTGCAGCTGATCGAGGTCAACACCGCCCCGGGCATGACCAGCCACTCGCTGGTGCCCAAGGCCGCAGCGCAGCTCGGCGTGGATTTCGCCGGCCTGTGCTGGCGCATCCTGGAGCAGACGCTGTGAAGCCGGGATTGGGGATTCGGGATTGGGGATTCGCACCGTCGGCGCTTCGCGCCGCCGGCGAGTTCCGCTGCGCGCGTTGCGCCAATCCCCAATCCCCAATCCCCAATCCCGCGCACCGAAAGGTGCGCCAATGAACGCCTCCCTGCGCATCCTCGCCTGGCTGTTGGCGCTGGCCCTGGTCGCGCTGCCGATCGTGGCCGTGCTCAACGGCTGGGTCGGGGCCGAGCGCTGGCCGCTGAGCCGGCTGCAGGTGAGCGGCGACTTCAAGCGCGTGTCCGCCGAGCAGTTGCGCCAGGTGGTGCTGCCGTATGCGCGGCGCGGCTTCTTCGCGGTGCGCCTGCAGGATGCGCAGGACGCGATCGAGCGCCTGCCGTGGGTCGAGAGTGCGCGCGTGCGCAAGCGCTGGCCGGACGTGCTGGAAGTGCGCGTCGTCGAGCACCGCCCGTTCGCGCGCTGGGGTGCGGACCGCATGCTGTCCGAGCAGGGCCGCATCTTCGCCCTGCCCAACGAACTGCGCGACGTGGCGCTGCCGCATCTGGCCGGCCCGGACGCCAAGGCCGCCGACGTGGTCGCGCTGTACAACACCTCGCGCGCACTGTTCGCGCCGGTCGGCCTGCCGGTGCAGGGCGTGGCACTGGACGCGCGCGGCAGCTGGTCGCTGGCGCTGGGCAACGGCGTGCAGGTGGTGGTCGGCCGCGACGACGCGCGCGCGCGCCTGGAGCGCTTCGCCCGGGTGCTTCCGCAATTGCTGCAGCCGGGCCAGCCGCCGCTGGCGCGCGCCGATCTTCGCTACACCAACGGATTCACCGTGGCATGGGTACCCGAGAGCAAAGAGCCGAGTAAGGAGCCGGGCAAGGAGAAGAAGCCCGCGGCGCCGGCCCAGCCCGCGCGGCACGCGGCACTGGCCGACCCTCCATCCCATCGCGAGAGCCCGCTCTTCTCCCTTACCCATTCCCGATTCTCTATTCCCGGCTCCAAGACATGAACCGCAAAGGCGACAAATCCCTCATCGTTGGACTGGACATCGGCACCTCCAAGGTCGTCGCGCTGGTCGGCGAATACTCGCCCGGCAACCCGATCGAGGTGATCGGCATCGGTTCGCACGAATCGCGCGGGCTCAAGCGCGGCGTGGTGGTGGACATCGAATCCACCGTGCAGTCGATCCAGCGCGCGATCGAGGAAGCCGAGCTGATGGCCGGCTGCGAGATCCGCTCGGTGTACGCGTCGATCTCCGGCAACCACGTGCAGTGCAAGAACTCGCCGGGCATCGTCCCGATCCGCGACGGCGAGGTGACCTGGAACGACCTGGACCGCGTGCTGGAAGCGGCCAAGGCGGTGGCGATTCCGGCCGACCAGCGCATCCTCCACGCGATCCCGCGCGAGTACGTGCTGGACGATTCGCAGGAAGGGATCCGCAACCCGGTCGGCATGACCGGCGTGCGCCTGGAGGTGCACGCGCACCTGGTGGTGTGCGCGCAGTCGGCCGCGGCCAACATCAGCAAGTGCGTGCAGCGCTGCGGCCTGCAGGTGGACGACCTGATCCTGTCCTCGCTGGCGTCCTCGGTGGCGGTGCTGACCGCCGACGAGCGCGAGCTGGGCGTGGTGCTGGTGGACATGGGCGCCGGCACCACCGATCTGGCGGTGTTCGTGCAGGGCGCGATCTGCCACACCGCCTCGCTGCCGATCGCCGGCGACCACGTCACCAACGACATCGCGCACATGCTGCGCACGCCGACCCCGGAAGCCGAGCAGATCAAGGTGCGCTACGCCTGCGCGCTGGCGCAGCTGGCCACCGCCGAAGAAAGCATCCAGGTGCCCAGCGTCGGCGACCGCCCGCCGCGGCGCATGCCGCGCCATTCGCTGGCGCAAGCGGTGCAGGGCCGCTACGAGGAAATCTTCGAGATGGTGCAGGCCGAACTGCGCCGCTCCGGCTTCGAGGAACTGGTGCGCGCCGGCATGGTGCTGACCGGCGGCGCCTCGAAGATGGAAGGCGTGGTCGAACTGGCCGAGGAAATGGTGCAGATGCCGGTGCGCGTGGGCATTCCCCAGCACGTCACCGGCCTGGGCGAAGTCGTCGGCAACCCCGTGCACGCCACCGGCGTGGGCCTGCTGCTGATGGGCAGCCAGATCGAACACCCGCGCCGCCCGTCGCTGCCGACCGGCCGCGCCGGCAGCTTGTTCAAGAAATTGAAGAACTGGTATCGCGGCGAGTTTTGATGAGGCCGGGATTCGGGATTGGAGATTTGGGATTGGTGGAGCAACAGCGGTAGGTAGAGAGAGTGGAGAGCGGTAGGTAGACGATAGGTTTTTTTGCAGTGATTCCGCTGCGGAGAGGGTGACGGACCGGAGAGTCGCTTTTGCGAATCCCCAATCCCGAATCCCCAATCCCGGCATCCAAACAACAACACTCGCCGGACGGAGAGGCGGGACGCAGGATCGGAGTACTTCCGAATCCCCAATCCCCAATCCCGAATCCCGGCTCAAAGAGGAAACGGACATGGCGCATTTCGAACTGATTGAAAAGATGGCACCCAATGCAGTGATCAAGGTGGTCGGCGTGGGCGGCGGCGGCGGCAACGCGGTCGCGCACATGGTCAGCAGCAGCGTGGACGGCGTGGAGTTCATCACCGCCAACACCGACTCGCAGGCGATCAAGAACTGCGGCGCCAAGCTGCAGCTGCAGCTCGGCACCAACGTCACCAAGGGCCTGGGCGCGGGCGCGAACCCGGAAGTCGGCCGCCAGGCCGCGCTGGAAGACCGCGAGCGCATCATGGACGCGCTGCAGGGCGCGGACATGGTGTTCATCACCGCCGGCATGGGCGGCGGCACCGGCACCGGCGCCGCGCCGGTGGTGGCGCAGCTGGCCAAGGAAATGGGCATCCTGACCGTGGCCGTGGTCACCAAGCCGTTCCCGTTCGAGGGCCGCCGCCGCATGCAGGTGGCGCTGAAGGGCATCGAGGAACTGAGCCAGCACTGCGACTCGCTGATCACCATTCCGAATGAAAAGCTGATCACCGTGCTCGGCCGCAACGCCACCATGATCCAGGCGTTCCGCGCCGCCAACGACGTGCTGCAGGGCGCGGTGCAGGGCATCGCCGACCTGATCGTGCGTCCGGGCCTGATCAACGTCGACTTCGCCGACGTGCGCACCGTGATGTCGGAAATGGGCCTGGCGATGATGGGCACCGGCTCGGCCCGCGGCGACGACCGCGCACAGGCCGCCGCAGAAGCGGCGATCCAGAACCCGCTGCTGGACGACGTCAACCTCGCCGGCGCCAACGGCATCCTGGTCAACATCACCGCCGGCCCGGACTTCACCATGGCCGAGTTCGACGAGATCGGCCGCACCATCGAAGGCTTCTCCTCCGAGGACGCCACCGTGGTGGTCGGCACCGTGCTGGATCCGGACATGCAGGACGAAGTGCGCGTGACCGTGGTCGCCACCGGCCTGAACCGCGCGGTGTCGCGTCAGTCGCAGCGTCCGGAGCAGCGTGCGCCGATCAAGCTGGTGCGCAACGCCACCACCGGCCAGCCGGAGTTCGGCGACTTCGAGCACGGCGGCGACGCCGTGTCCAAGGCGGTCGGCGGTGCGATGGGCCTGGGCCTGCGTCGTCCGAGCGGCGAGTCGATGAGCACCGCGGCGTCCGCCCCGGCGCCGGCCGCGGCCGACCTGCCGAGCGACTACCTGGACATCCCGGCGTTCCTGCGCCGTCAGGCCGACTGATGCCGTCCCTGGCGCAGCCGTTTGGCGTGCAGATGGGCCTGCCCGGCCATCCGTGGCCGGGTGCGGGGCCGCTCGCGACGCAGTGCGTCGCAAGCGAGCGGCCCGTCCTGCGCCGCCAGGCCGACTGAGGTCGATGCGTCATCGGCCGGCGTTCGCGCCGGCCCGCAACACCGCCGTCCAGGAGCGCCTCCCTGGCCGGCGCGCCGTGTCCCTTGCTGCCGGGTCCCCGCGACCCGGCAGGTTTTTGCGACCGCGACGCCGGCACGGGCCAGCGTTGCACCGATGGGATGCTGTGACCGCTTTGTTAAAATTTAGCTAAACGCGTGATATTCTCGTTGTCTGTTCAGTTCCCGTGCGAACAGACGTTCCCAGACTGTCTGCCATGACCCAGCAACGCACCCTCAAGAACACGATCCGCGCCACCGGCGTGGGCCTGCACAGCGGCGACAAGGTCTACATGACCCTGCGCCCCGCACCGGCCGACCACGGCATCGTGTTCCGACGCGTGGACCTGGATCCGGCGGTGGACGTGCCGGCCGATGCCGAACTGGTCACCGAGACCACGCTGTGCACCGGCCTGAGCCGCGGCCAGGCCAAGATCCAGACGGTGGAGCACCTGATGTCGGCGATGGCCGGCCTCGGCGTGGACAACGCCATCGTCGAACTGTCCTCGGCCGAACTGCCGATCATGGACGGCTCGGCCGGTCCGTTCGTGTTCCTGCTGCAGTCGGCGGGCATCGTCGAGCAGGACAAGGCCAAGCGCTTCATCCGCATCAAGCGCGAAGTGGAAGTGCGCGACGGCGACAAGATCGCCCGTTTCGTGCCCTACGACGGCGGCTACAAGCTCGGTTTCACCATCCAGTTCGACCACCCGATGATCCCGGCCAAGCAGTCGCGCCAGGAGATCGAGTTCTCGACGATGGCCTACATCAAGGAAATCTCCCGCGCGCGCACCTTCGGCTTCATGCGCGACCTGGAGTACATGCGCGAGCGCAATCTCGGCCTGGGCGGTTCGATGGACAACGCCATCGTGCTCGACGAGTTCCGCGTGCTCAACGACGACGGCCTGCGCTACGCCGACGAGTTCGTGCGCCACAAGATCCTCGATGCGATCGGCGACCTGTACCTGGCCGGCGGTGCCATCCTCGGCGCCTACGAGGGCTACAAGTCCGGTCACGCACTGAACAACAAGCTGGTCCGTGCCCTGCTCGCCGAACAGGCGGCCTGGGAGTGGGTCAGCTTCGAATCCGCCGCGCAGCAGGCGCCGGTGGCTTACGGGGCGGCGGCTTACGCCTGAACCGTTCAACCCGGTGACGGCCGGGTGGGTATCACGGAATCGGCAATCGGCCGTTCCTTCTTCTCCCCTTAACGCCGATTTAACGAATCGGTAACGACCTCGCGCCCGACGCCCGCTAGGATGCGTCGGTCGCGGCGTGCGTGTCTACGTACGTCGACGCCCACGGTCGGAGCCCGTGGTCGCATCGGGCGTCGCGGAGACGACGTCCTGCAGGGAAGCCAGGGCCTCGCGCAACCCCTTGTGCGTGGCCGCAGAAACCGGAGCCGGCGTGCTTCTTGCCTGATGCATTGGGGAATGCGCGGGCGCAGTCGCAGTCTTGACGGTCACTTTGGTGGCTTTCAGCCCGAGGGAGCGGGCCGCAGCAAGGATGTCGGCCTCGGCCAGCCTGACCCGGGCGTGCCAGACCGGAGACTCAACGAGAAAAACGAGCTGTTCGCCGTTCACATTGGCCAACCGGCAACGGGGCGCCAGGTTCGGCGGCAAATGGGGGCGTAACTGCCGGTCCAGCGCGTCGAGCCACAGGGCGCGGCGCAACGGGTCGCCCGCCTTGTCCGCCAGTGCGGCGTCCAGCGCCGGCTGCGGCGTGGCGGTATGGCCTTCGCCGGACTTTCGCTTAGACATGAAAACTCATATGACGTTCAAGAAGATCGTAATCCGTTCCAGTGAAAAGGGGGTCAAGACGTTGCCATGGCGATTGCGCGAATTCGCCGATCGTCGCCCCCTCGCCGCGCTCGGTGCGGTGCTCGGCCTCGGCATGGTACTCGGCATCGGCGTCAGCGCCGCAGCCGGATGGGGTGGTTCGGCGCAGATGCGCGCCAAGCTCGAGCGGCAGGACCAGGAACTGGCGCAGGTGCGCCGCGACGCGCAGACCCAGGTCAACGCCCTGGCGGCCCGGCTGGGCGAACTGCAGGCGCAGGCGACCCGGCTCAACGCACTCGGCGATCGCCTGACCCGCATGGGCAAGCTGCAGGACGGCGAGTTCGATTTCGACCAGCCGGTCGGCGTCGGTGGCGGCGACGACGAACCCAGCCACGACATGCCCGCGCAGCAGCTCGGCAAGGAACTGGACGGGCTGCAGCAGCAGTTCGCCACCTCCGGCCAGCAGCTGTCGGTGCTGGAATCGCTGCTGTTCGACCACCAACTGGACCAGAACGCGGTGCCTTCGCGGATGCCGATCCGCAACAGCTACATCACCTCGGCCTTCGGCGGCCGCGCCGATCCGTTCGGCCGCGGCACCGGCAACCACAAGGGCATCGACTTCCACGCCAATGTCGGCGACCCGGTGCTGGCGGTGGCCGACGGCGTGGTCAGCTACGCCGGCGTGCGCGGCGGCTACGGCAATGTGGTCGAGGTCGACCACGGCAACGGCTATGTCACCCGCTACGCGCACAATTCGCGGCTGTCGGTGAAGGTCGGCGACCTGGTGCGGGTCGGCCAGGAAGTGGCCAAGGCCGGTTCCACCGGCCGTTCCACCGGTGCCCACGTGCATTTCGAGGTCTGGAAGGACGGGGTGGTGGTGAACCCGGCCAAGTTCCTCGGCGATGGCGCCATTCCGGTGGGCCGCCGCGGCCGTGGCTGAGCCGCGCGGGGGCTGGCGTGCCGGCGCTTGAATCGCCGGGCGCCGCCCCAAGCTACAATGTGCTTTGCCATCGACAGGGCGCCTCGCGCCCTGTTTCGTTTGCGGCCCGTCGATTCCCTGGGGATCGGGCCGTCGAGGCGTTCCTTTCCAACCGGTTCCTTCAATGATCAACAGTCTGCTTACTCGCGTTTTCGGTAGCCGCAACGAGCGCCAACTGCGCCAGCTCCACCGTATCGTCGCCAAGATCAATGCGCTGGAGCCGGAGATGGAGCAGCTCTCCGACGAGCAGCTGCAGGCCAAGACCCCGGAACTGCGTGGGCGCATCGCCGGCGGCGAGACCCTGGACAAGGTGCTGCCGGAAGCGTTCGCGGTGTGCCGCGAGGCCAGCCGACGCGTGCTGGGCATGCGCCACTACGACGTGCAGTTGATCGGCGGCATGGTCCTGCACCTGGGCAAGATCGCGGAAATGCGCACCGGCGAGGGCAAGACCCTGGTCGCGACGCTGCCGGTGTACCTCAACGCGCTGGAAGACAAGGGCGTGCACGTGGTCACCGTCAACGACTACCTGGCGCGCCGCGATGCCGCGCAGATGGGCAAGCTGTACAACTGGCTGGGCCTGAGCGTGGGCGTGGTGTACCCGGGCATGCCGCACAGCGACAAGCATGCCGCCTACGCCGCCGACATCACCTACGGCACCAACAACGAATTCGGCTTCGACTACCTGCGCGACAACATGGCGCTGTCCAAGGCCGACCGCTTCCAGCGCGGGCTCAACTACGCCATCGTCGACGAGGTCGACTCGATCCTGATCGACGAAGCGCGCACCCCGCTGATCATCTCCGGCCCGGCCGACGAGTCGCCGGAGCTGTACATCCGCGTCAACCGCATCGTGCCGCAGCTGGTCAAGCAGGAGTCGGAAGAGGGCGAGGGCGACTTCTGGGTCGACGAGAAGGGCAAGCAGGTGCACCTGTCCGAAGCGGGCATGGAGCACGCCGAAGAACTGCTGCGCGCCGCCGGCATCCTCACCGACGAGGAAGACCGCCTGTACGGCGCGCAGAACCTGAGCGTGGTCCACCACCTCAACGCGGCGCTGCGTGCGCACGCGATCTACCAGCGCGACGTGGACTACATCGTGCGCGACGGCGAGGTGGTGATCGTCGATGAGTTCACCGGCCGCACCCTGCCGGGCCGCCGTTGGTCCGACGGCCTGCACCAGGCGGTGGAAGCGAAGGAAGGCGTGCCGGTGCAGCGCGAGAACCAGACGCTGGCCAGCATCACCTTCCAGAACCTGTTCCGCATGTACAAGAAGCTGTCCGGCATGACCGGTACGGCCGATACCGAAGCCTACGAGTTCCAGAGCATCTACGGCCTGGAAGTGGTGGTGATCCCGACCAACCGCCCGACCATCCGCAAGGACTGGCCGGACCAGGTGTTCCTCAACCGCCAGGGCAAGTTCAACGCGGTACTGGCCGACATCGAGGACTGCGCCAAGCGCGGCCAGCCGGTGCTGGTCGGTACCACCTCGATCGAGACCTCGGAGATGCTGTCCGAGCACCTGCGCAAGGCGGGCGTGAAGCACGAAGTGCTCAACGCCAAGCAGCACGAGCGCGAAGCGCAGATCGTCGCCAACGCCGGCCAGCCGGGCGCGGTGACCATCGCCACCAACATGGCCGGCCGCGGTACCGATATCGTGCTCGGCGGCTCGCTGGAAGCCGAACTGCATGCGTTGGGCGAGGAGCTTGACGACGCGACGCGCGCGCGCCTGAAGGCGGCCTGGCAGGAGCGCCACGACGCGGTCAAGGCCGCCGGCGGCCTGCACATCATCGGCACCGAGCGCCACGAGTCGCGGCGTATCGACAACCAGCTGCGCGGCCGTTCCGGCCGCCAGGGCGACCCGGGTTCCTCGCGGTTCTACCTGTCGCTGGAAGACAACCTGATGCGCATCTTCGCCTCGGACTGGGTGCAGAAGGCGATGCGCATGATGGGCATGAAGGAAGACGACGTCATCGAGGACAAGCTGGTCAGCCGGCAGATCGAGAAGGCGCAGCGCAAGGTCGAGGCGCACAACTTCGACATCCGCAAGAACCTGCTCGACTTCGACGACGTCAACAACGACCAGCGCAAGGTGATCTACGCCCAGCGCGACGAACTGCTGGACGCCGAGTCGGTCAAGGAGAACGTCGACGGCATCCGCGACGACGTGATCTACGACATCGTGTCGCGCTTCGTGCCGCCGAACTCGGTGGACGACCAGTGGGACCTGCCGGGCCTGGAAGCCACGCTGGCCAGCGAACTCGGCCTGTCGCTGTCGATCACCGACCTGGTCAAGCGCCACGAGGAACTGGACGCGGACGGTATCGTCGAGAAGGTGCGTGAGGAAGTGGACCGCCATTTCCGCGAGAAGGAATCGGCGATCGGCGGCGAGACCATGCGCGCGCTGGAGAAGCACGTGATGCTCACCGTGCTCGACCAGAGCTGGAAGGAGCATCTGGCGCGCATGGACTACCTGCGCCAGGGCATCCACCTGCGCGGTTATGCGCAGAAGCAGCCCAAGCAGGAATACAAGAAGGAAGCCTTCGAGCTGTTCTCGGAGATGCTAGAGCACGCCAAGCGCGAAGTGGTCACCCTGCTGGCGCGGGTGCGCATCCGCAGCGAGGAGGAAGTGGCCGCGCTCGAAGCGCAGGAGCGTCAGCAGGTGGAGGCGCAGTTGCGCCAGGCCCAGTTCCAGCACCAGGACGCCGGCGGTTACGGCGCCGACGAGGAAGCCGAGCAGGTGCAGCGTGGCGAGGCGGGTGCGCCGACCGTGGCGCAGGTGACCCGCGAAGCGCCGAAGGTCGGCCGCAACGATCCGTGCCCCTGTGGCAGCGGCAAGAAGTACAAGCACTGCCACGGCCAGCTGAGCTGAGCCTGGCGTTGCGCGGACCGCTGCGCAAGCGCGTGGCGGCTCCGCATTCGGCGTCGCACGCTGTGGGTGCCGGGGTGCCAGTCATGACACCCCCACGCCGGCTCTTGCACTCCCTTCGGCGAAGGAGTGAGCGACGGATGCAGGTGTCGGATCGATCACGCGTTTGCGAATAGCCCCGCCTTGCGCGGGGCATTCTGTTTTTGGGAAGGGCTTGGAGCGATGCGCTTGCCGACGTGGCGTACCGTGCGTGCGGCGCGTAGGCTGGCCGATGTCGCCATTGCCTCTGTAGGCCTGCCGTGGAGCCTTCGCCCAGCCTGGAACTGAAGGTCTTCGTGCCGGCGCAGGATCTCGCGCTGTCTGCGCGGTTCTATGCCGACGTAGGCTTCGCGCCCGAGCCGCTCGGCGACGGCCTGATCTGCTTCCGCCATGGCGACCGTTGCGCGTTCCTGCTGCAGGATTTCTACCACGCGGGCCTGGCGCACAACCTCGTGCTGCATCTGTGGGTGGAGGACGCCGATGCCTGGTGGCGGCGGCTGCATGCAGCCGATTTGGCGGGCCGTTACGGCGCGCGTCTGGGCGAACCCGGGGACCGTCCCTGGGGCATGCGCGACTTCACCCTGCACGACCCCGGTGGCGTGCTGTGGCGGATCGGCCACAGCCTGGGCGCCTGAGCGGGCGGTGGTGGTGGAAGTGCGGCAATCACCGCCATGCGCGCCGCCGCAGCGCGTTGCGCGTCGCGCGCCGGGCAGCGTTGCAGGCGGATCAGCGCCCACTCACGGCCATTTCCGATGACGCTCTGGCGTTGGTGCGGTAGGCGCCTGCCGTCATTGGCGCGTCGCCAAAAAGGCCATCGCCTGGGACTGCCTGGCTGCGTGGGCGTCGCTGCCCTCCACAGCCGATCGGCGCCAATGTGATCCTGGTTGATTGCGCTGGCGCTGCCGGAAACGGCAAGCTTGCGCCATGTCCGAACCGCTCAGATCCATTCATGTCGTCGCCGGCGTCATCACCGATGCGCGTGGCCGTATCCTGCTGACCCGCCGCACCGAGGGCCGCGACCTCGCCGGGCTGTGGGAATTCCCTGGCGGCAAGCGCGAACCCGGCGAGACCTCGGAGCAGGCGCTGGTGCGCGAGTTGCAGGAGGAACTGGGCATCGAGGCCGTCGTCGGCGAGTGGCTGATGGAAGTGCCGCAACGCTACCCGGACAAGCGGCTGCGCCTGGAAGTGCGCCAGGTGGCGGCGTGGAAGGGCACGCCGCGCGGCCGCGAGGGCCAGGCGCTGACCTGGGTGAGCGCCGACAAGCTGGGTCGCTACGCGATGCCGCCGGCCGACCAGCCGGTGGTGGCGATGCTGCGCCAGCCCGCCTGCTACCTGGTGACGCCGGAGCCGGCCGAGCCGGGTCCCTGGTTGGCGGCGCTGGAGCGCGCGCTGGACGCCGGCGTGCGCCGCGTGCAGTTGCGTGCGCGCAGCCTGCCGGCCGAGCAGTGGGCGCCGCTGGCGCGGACCGCGGCGACGCTGTGCGCGACGCGTGGCGCGCAGGTGCTGCTCAACCGCGACGTGGCGCTGGCCCAGGAACTGGGTGTCGGCGTGCACCTGGGCGCGGAGCAGTTGCCGCAGTGGCAGGCGCGCCCGTTGCCGGCCGGGCAGGCCGTGGCGGCGTCCTGTCATACCGTTGAAGAATTGCAGGCGGCGCAGCGCATCGGCTGCGACTTCGCAGTGGTCGGGCCGCTGGCCCCCACCGCCAGCCACCCAGGCGCCGCGCCGCTGGGCTGGGAGGCGTTCGAGCGCCTGCGCGAGCAGGTCGCCCTGCCGATCTATCCGATCGGCGGCCTGGCGTCGACGCAAGTCGCCGAGGCGCGCCGCCATGGCGGCCAGGGCATCGCCGCGATCCGCGGGCTGTGGCCGCTGGCGGCCGATGTGGCGTGAGTGGGGCGACAGCAACCGCTCCCCTGGTCAACTGTCATGCAGCCGCGAAACGCGAAGTGGCGTGCTTCCGATGGCGCAATGCGTCGGGACTGAAGTCCCTCCCACCGTGATCCTCCAACGAGGCCGGTGCCGTATCCGTTGGAGCGGCTTCAGCCGCGACACCGGATCTCCGACCGGTCGCGGCTGAACCCGCTCCTGTGCAAGGGGAGGCGCGTGCGCGGAAGCCGCTGTTGCGATTCCCCAATCCCCATTCCCGAATCCCGGCTCCTCAGAAGAAGTGGCTTGCTTCTCGATGGCGCAATGCGCCGGGACTGAAGTCCCTCCCACAGTGATCCTCCAACGAGGCCGGTGCCGCTCCTGCGCGAGGGGGAGGCGCGTACGCGAAAGCCGCTGTTGCGATTCCCCAATCCCCAATCCCGAATCCCGAATCCCGAATCCCGAATCCCGAATCCCGGCTCCTCAGAAGAAGTGGCGTGCTTTCCGATGGCGCAATGCGTCGGGACTGAAGTCCCTCCCACAGTGTCCGACGAGGCTGGCGCCGCTCCTGGGCGGGGGGAGCCGCGTACGGGGGAACCGCTGTTGCGGTTCCAGAATCCCCAATCCCCAATCCCGGCTCCACCGCGTCGCGGCTGAAGCCGATCCTACAGGTGACGCAGTGCGCGCGCAGGGAGCCGCTTTCGCGATTCCCCAATCCCCATTCCCCATTCCCGGCTCCTCAGAAACTGATCCAGAAGCAGTCGTACTGCCGGCGCAGGTCCAGCACGGTGGAGGCGGGGGTGATGCTGCCGGCGAGGGTCTGCTGCAGGCGCAGGCCGGTCGGATGCGGGCGCGATGGTGCCTCGCCACCGTCGGCATCCGCCGCGGCCGACGTGGCCGTTGTCGCGGACGCGGCTGTCGACGACGTACCGGCTGCGGGAGCGGTCGTCCCGCCGGTCTCCGGCAACACCGGCACGATCGCCACCAGGGGGCGGCGCACGATCGCCTCCAGCCGGTCGAAGATGCGTTGCGCGCCGTCGTCGGAGACGCCGTTCCACCAGTACAGTGCCGATAGCCGGTTGACGTCGCGGGTCTCGACCGCGGTGCGGATCTGCTGCGCCAACACGCTGAGCCGGCGCACGCACAGCGGCGGCGCCAGGCCGCGAGCGGCGCTGCCGACATTGCCGGGCGCCGCCGGTGGCGGTAGCCGGTCGATCGCGCCGACGTCCTCGCAGCGGCGATCGCTGAAGACGGTGGTGCCGTCGGGCCCGGTGCAGCGGTTCACCCGCTGCGCCATGGCAGGCGGCGCGAACACGCATAGGCACAGGAGCAGCAATATCGGCGGAAGGGCGCGCATCGGCGCAGGGTAGCCGCAGCCGGTGTGACCGCGGAGCGAATGCCTTACGAGCGGGGATTGGGGATTCGGGATTGGGGATTCGCCAAAGCGAGGCCTCGCGCCGCTGTTACCAATCTCTAATCCCGAATCCCCAATCCCAGCGTTCGGCCAGCGGCCGCGACACTCAGCCGGCGGCGACGTCGCCGCGCAGACGTGCCAGGACGTTGGTGGTGGGCTTGGCCAGGTTGAGCGTATAGAAATGCAGCCCGGGCGCGCCGCCGTCGACCAGGCGTTGGCACAAGGTGGCGACCACGTCGGCGCCGAACTCGCGGATGGCCTCGGCATCGTCGCCGTAGGCCTGCATGCGCTTGCCGATCCAGCGCGGGATTTCCGCGCCGCACTGCTCGGAGAAACGCCGCAGCTGGCTGAAGTTGGAGATCGGCATGATGCCGGGCACGATCGGGATCTGCACGCCGAGCTTGCGCACAGCGTCGACGAAGTGGAAGTAGGCGTCGGCGTTGTAGAAGTACTGGGTGATGGCGGCATCGGCGCCTGCATCGACCTTGGCCTTGAAGTGGCGCAGGTCGCTGAGCGCGTCGTGGGCCTGCGGGTGCGTCTCCGGATACGCGCCCACTTCCAGATGGAAGGCGTCGCCGTGCTCGGCGCGGATGAAGGCGATCAGGTCGGCGGCATAGCGCAGGTCGCCCGGGTGGCCCATGCCCGACGGCAGGTCGCCACGCAGCGCGACCAGGCGGCGGCAGCCGATGGCGCGGTACAGCTTGAGCAGCTCGCGGATCTCCTCGCGGCTGCCGCCCACGCAGGACAGGTGCGGCGCGGCCTCGAAACGGTGGTGCTGCTTGAGGTGGCGCACGGTCTCGGAGGTGTAGCTCAAGGTCGAGCCGCCGGCGCCGAAGGTGCAGGAGACGTACTCCGGGGCGTAGGCCTTGAGCCGCGCGGCGGTGCGGTCGAGCTGCGCGCGCTGCTCGTCGGTCTTGGGTGGATAGAACTCGAAGCTGATGGCGGTCATTGGCGCAACGCAGCGGGCGGTGTGGCGAGTATATCTCTTCATCCGGATGGATGTGCAAGAGGTCGCAGCCTCGCGATCGCCGCGTCGCCCGGGGGCGGCGACGCGCGCCCCGCGCGGCGCGCCGGTGGGCGCGCCGCGTCCGCTCCCTGGCTCAGCGCTTCCACATCCGCACCTGCCGCGGCGGCAGACTGAAGGTGTAGCTGCCGCTGGAAATACGCACCACGCTGCCGGAACCCAGCGCATCGGTGTAGTCGACGTTCCAGCGCAATACGCTGCCGTTCATCGGTACCGCAGCGGTGACGGTATTGCCGCACTTGTTGATGCCGACGATGCCCAGGTCGCCGCGGCGGAACAGCAGGTAGCAGGCGCCGTGCGCCAGCACCTGCATGTCGCGGCCCTGCGCGGCGTTGTGGAAGCCGACCATGCGCTTGAGGTCGTCGCGCTGGTAGGCGTTGACCCAGCGGTTGTCGCCGCTCTCGTTGTTGTCCGAGTACACCATCGGCACGCCGCCGTCGCGGCCGAGCAGGTAGGCGTAGGCCAGGGTCTCGTCGACCGGGTCCATGATCGCGTAGCGGAAGCCGGCGTTGTTGGGGATGTCGTGGGTGATGGCGAAAGTCACCGCGCGCGCACCGGGCAGCGCCTGGCCGTAGGCGCCCGGATCCACCAGCAGGTCCATGCTGCCGCCGTAGGCGAAGGCGTTGCGCACCGAGTTGAACAGCGGGAAGTCGTAGGCGGCGTGCGGGGTGGCCTGCAGGTACGGTGCCAGGAACTGGTCGTAGTCGGAGTTGCCGCTGCCGCCGCCGGTGATCACCTCGCCGAACACCAGCACGCCGGAGCGGACCTGCGCATCGAGCACCTTGTTCAAATGGTCGAAGGTCATGTGCTTGGCCGCGTCGATGCGGAAGCCGGTCACGCCCAGCGCCTTCAGCGCCAGCAGGTAGTTGCGCTGCTGCTGCACCACCCAGTCGTTGCCGACCAGATCCGGCAGGCCGGGATCGTTGCCGCCGCCGCAGATGCGGTAGGTGCGTACCTGGTAGGGATCGTTGTAGTTGGTGATGCATTGCGCCGGGCCGAAATCGTTGGCGCTGAGGAAATTCTGCGAGAGGTCGCCGAACAGTCGCAGCGACGCATAGCGCTGCGGATTGGCGGCGTACTGGCCGAGCACCGCGCTGCCCGGGTAGTTCAGGTCCGAGCGCGTGGCCGCTTCGTTGGCCATGTGGTTGAGCACCACGTCGGCATAGGTTTCCACGCCCACCGCCTTCAGCGCCTGCACCATGCTGGCGAAGGCGTCGGTGTCGCCGAGCGGGTTGTCGATCAGGCGCATGTCCTGCGGCTGGTAGCGCGCCCACCAGGCGTCGCCCTGCGAGCGGTAGGCCGGCGCCACCAGTACTTTGCGGTAGCCGGCGGCGGCGATCTGCGCGGCACGCGCTTCCACGGTGGCGTAGGGCCAGTTGAAGGCATGCAGGATGACGTCGGCCTGGGCGCTGGCGGTGGCCAGGAGCAGCAGCAGGCCGACCAGCAGGCTGCGCCAGCGGTGCAGGTGCAGCAGACGATTTGCAGCGGATGGGACGCGCATCGTTCGATCTCCTCGGTGCGTGGGCGCAGGCAGGACGCCTGCAGGACAGGGATATGACGTCGCCGCGGGGCTGGCGAGCGGCCGGAGGATGCTAAGCGCGCATCGCGGCGCAACATGCGCGCGCTACATACGTATTCATGGCGACAGCGTACGAAAGCGGGATCGGCATCCGCTTCCGCTCGGGAGCGCCGTGCGCGCTGCATTCATGGCACATGTCGCATCGCGGCCCATGCGCTTTGCTACAGTCGCCGCCCTCACCTGTCGACGCGGAGCCGCACCATGACCAGCGCAGCCTTCTATCCGATCGGAACCCCCGGCGTGCCTTGGGGCGCGGCCGAGAAGGCGGCCTGGCTGGCGGGTCAGCCGCGCCGGCGCAGCTACCAGGACGAGGTGGTCGCTGCCATCGAAGGCCTGCGCGGGCAGTGGGAGGTGGTCGCGTACGGGGAACTGGCATACGCGCAGGAGCGCTATCCGCTGCTGGCCTTGCGCAGCCGCAACTGGGACGACGCCTTGCCGTGCATGCTGGTTACCGGCGGCGTGCATGGTTACGAGACCAGCGGCGTGCACGGCGCGCTGCAGTTCGCCCAGCAGCATGCCGGGGACTACACCGGCCGCGCCAACGTGCTGGTGGCGCCGTGCGTAAGCCCGTGGGCGTACGAGCGCATCCATCGCTGGAACGCCGATGCGCTGGATCCCAACCGTTCGTTCCGCGCCGACAGCCCGGCGCAGGAATCGGCTGCGCTGCTGCACCTGGTCGCGCCGTTGCGCGATCAAGTGCGCATGCACATCGACCTGCACGAGACCACCGACAGCGACGAGTCCGAATTCCGGCCGGCGCTGGCCGCGCGCGATGGCATCGCCTACGCGCCGGGCGGTATTCCCGACGGTTTCTACCTGGTCGGCGACAGCGAGAACCCGCAGCCCGCGTTCCAGCAGGCGGTGCTGGCCGCAGTCGCGCAGGTCACCCATATCGTGCCGGCCGACGCCGCCGGCGAACTCATCGGCACGCCGCTGGCGGCGCCGGGGGTCATCAACTACCCGGTGAAGCGGCTGGGTCTGTGTGCAGGCATCACCGACGCGCGCTACACCACGACTACCGAGGTGTATCCGGACAGCGCCAGCGCCACGCCGCAGCAGTGCAACGCCGCGCAGGTGGCGGCGGTACGCGCGGCGATCGACTACGCCTTGGCGCATCCGTAGTCCCCAGGTGGATGCACGATTTGCAGCACCCCTGTCACCCAGCCGCGACGAGCGACGCCCGCTGGGTACCCAACCTTGCACGGCGTCGGGACTGAAGTCCCTCCCACAGTGCACCCAGCCGAGGTATCGCAAGTTCCGCTGAGCGCTGTTCCGCATGGCCTTGCGCCACCGGCTGCGACGGCGGCAGCGGTGGGCACCGACCCTGCCGCGCGCTACGCTTGTGGGCCCTCGTTTGCCATGCACCCCATGTCCATCGTCCTCACGCCGTTTGCCCGCACGCGTCTGTTCCCGCGCGATGGCCGCCGCAATGCGATCCAGGACTGCACGCCCGAGCAGTTCGAGCAGCACCTCAACGCGCACACGCCGCTGCAGGTGCTGGACGGCTACGCACCGTTCTGCAAGTTGCACGTGCACCGCAACTGGACCTCGACGCGCTGCCTGACCGTGCCCATCACCGACGCCAACCGGCGCCTGCTGCGCTCGGGCTACGAGGCGCGCAGCCGTGAAGAACTGCCGGTCCTGGTGCGCTGGTTCGAAGGAGTCGAGCCGCCGGTGGCCGAGTACCTGCTGCCGATCCTCTACAGCCGCGAACAGCTCGCGCACGAGGGCGCGCCGATCGAGGCGGACTGGGGCGTGGTCGGTTGCCTGTATACCGCCGAGCCGCAGGAGATCCCGATGGCGCCGATCACCATGCTGCGCAATGCGCTGGGCGTGGAGGAGGGCGGCTCGGGCGTGCCGCTGGATCGCGACGCCTATCGGCGCAGCGTGGCGTTCTGGGAGCACAACGCCAACTGGCGGCCGTAAGCGCGGCCAGACACGGTCCGCGCGCAGTGACCTCGCCGGGCACCCATCGAGGTGCATGCGGCGCACGTTACCGCGCGCAGGCGTGATCGCCCCGGACGCGGTCACGCAGTCGCGCAGCCGTCTTCACGCATCCCTGCACGTTGCCGCCGCCGGCCCGCCGTGCTGCATCCGTGTACGCGCTTTTGCACTGGCGCATAAGTGCTGAACAGAACTGCGCGCTGCCGTGCGTTTTCGCCGCGACGCCCTGTCCGTTCATCGGCATGATGCGCAACGACTATCAAGTTTGCGGACGGCGGGACGATAGCGAGAGGGTGGGTCGCCATGCAGCGGCGCCAGGACGCAATGTCCGGCAGCGCATCGTGGCCCGGTGGGGAAGGCGCCTCGGGCAGGTCATCGGCAGCGGACACGGCGCACTCGTGCCGCGCGCCGTGGCGGGCTGCCGCGTGGGGGCGTTCCCCGCGACCGTATTCCCTCCCCCACTTGCCAAGGAAGTCGTCATGTCCACTCCGTCGCCGCATCGCCGTCGCGGCAGCGTCGCCAAACGCCTGATGCTCGGTACCGGCCTGCTTGCGCTGGCCTGCTTCGGCCTGACCGCCATGATCATCTACTGGCGCAGCAGCGAGGCGTTGCTGTCGACCTCGCGCACCAGCATCGAGAACCTGGCGCAAGTGGAGGCGCAGCGGGTGTCGCGCGAAATCGGCGTGGCCTTCGACGCCAGCGACGCGCTGGCCAACAGCTTCCGCGTGCAGCACGCCGCCGGTCTGTCGCGCGCCACCGCCACCGCGGTGCTGCGCAGCCAGCTCGACGCGCATCCGCAGTGGCTGGGCATCAGCACCATGTGGGAGCCGGACGCGTTCGACGGCAACGACAAGGCCTTCGTCGGCACCGAGGGCCATGACGCCACCGGCCGCTACATGACCTGGTGGTCGCGGCAGAACGGCAAGCTGGTGCGCGAGGCGCTGCGCGACTACGAGAAGCCGGGCGACGGCGACTGGTACCTGCTGGCGCGCAACACGCACAAGCCGGTGGTGATCGAGCCGTACTACTACCCGGTGGCCGGCAAGGACACGCTGATGACCACGCTGGCCACGCCGATCCTGGAGAACGGGCGTTTCCTGGGCGTGGTCACCGTCGACTTCACCCTCGATACCCTGCAGCAGCGCATCGCCGCGCTGCGGCCGATGGGCGAGGGCCATGCCAGCCTGCTGTCGCCGTTGGGCATGGTGATGGCCAGCCGCGATCCGCAGCAGGTCGGCAAGACCCGCAGCGATGCCTGGTCCAAGGACATGCTGGCGCGCGTGGCCAAGGGCCAGGTGGTGTTCGACCATCGCCGCACCGACGGCGAGGATGCGTTGAACGTGTTCGTGCCGCTGAAGATCGGCGATGCGCCGCAGACATTCGCGCTTGGCGTCTCGGTGCCGTACGCGCTGGTCATGGCCAAGGCGCGTGCACTGTTGTGGACCATCGTCGCGGTCGGCCTGCTCTCGGCGTTGTTGCTGAGCGGCGCGCTGTACCTGCTGCTGCGCCGGCAGGTGCTCGACCCGCTGGCCGAGGCCGTGCGGGTGTCTTCGGCAGTCGCCGCCGGGCGCCTGGACAGCCAGGTCCGGCATCGCCGCGACGACGAGCTCGGCCAGTTGCTGGATGCGATGGGCAGCATGCAGACGCAGTTGCAGGCGGTGATGCAGGCGCAGGCGGAGATGGCGCAGCGCCACGACGCCGGCGAGATGAGCTACCGGATGGACGCCGAACGTTTCCCCGGCGAGTACGGACGCATGGTCCATGGCACCAACGCGCTGGTGGCCGCGCACGTGGACGTGCAGCGGCGCCTGGTCGAGGTGATGTCGCAGTACGCGATCGGCAACATGCAGGTGGACATGGAGCCGCTGCCGGGCGAGAAGGCCGCGATCACCGAGGCGATGCGCACCACCAAGCGCAGCCTGCAGGCGATCAACCAGGCCATCACCGAACTGGCGCAGGCCGCGGCTTCCGGCGATTTCTCCCGGCGTGGCGACGCCGAGCGCTTCCAGTACGACTTCCGCGGCATGGTGGTCGGGCTGAACCGGCTGATGGAGCTGACCGAAGGCAACCTCTCGGCCTTGTCGGCGCTGTTGCGTGCCGTGGCCCAGGGCGACCTCACCGCGCGCATGCACGGCGAATTCCATGGCGTATTCGCGCAGATGCGCGACGATGCCAATGCCACGGTGGAACAGCTGACCGGCATCGTCGGCCGCATCCAGCAGGCCACCACCGCGATCAACTCCGCCGCCAGCGAGATCGCCGCCGGCAACGACGACCTGTCGCGTCGCACCGAGCAGCAGGCGGCCAATCTGGAAGAAACCGCGGCCTCGATGGAGGAGCTGACCTCGACGGTGAAGCAGAACGCCGAGCATGCGCATCAGGCCAATTGCCTGGCGCAGGACACCGCGGGCGTGGCCTCGCGTGGCGGCGCGGTGGTCGAGCAGGTGGTGGACACCATGTCCGGCATCGCCGAAGCATCGAAGAAGATGGCCGAGATCATCGGCGTGATCGACGGCATCGCCTTCCAGACCAACATCCTGGCGCTCAACGCCGCGGTGGAGGCGGCGCGCGCCGGCGAGCAGGGCCGCGGTTTCGCGGTGGTGGCCAGCGAGGTGCGCGCGCTGGCGCAGCGCTCGGCGACCGCGGCGCACGAGATCAAGGGCCTGATCGACGCCTCGGTCGGCAAGATCGACGATGGCACCGCACTGGTCAACGGCGCTGGCGACACCATGCGCGAGGTCGTGGCCAGCGTGCGCCGGGTCACCGACATCATGAGCGAGATCGCCGCCGCCTCGCAGGAGCAGAGCGCCGGTATCGAACAGGTGAGCAAGACCATCGTGCAGATGGACGAAGCCACCCAACAGAATGCCGCGCTGGTCGAGGAGGCCACGGCGGCGGCGCGGGCGATGGAGGATCAGGCCGAGGAACTGCAGCGCGCGGTAGCGCTGTTCAAGCTCGCGGCACCTTCGTCGGGCGGCCTGGCCGCGGCGGGCCGGGCGCGGCTGGAGCTGGTGTCGTGAGCGCCATGCGCAGCGCAGCGCTGCTGCTGGCGCTGGGCGTCGCCGCACCGGCCTGGGCCGGGATCGCCAGCGCCAATCTGGCGGCGACCTCGAACTACGTCTCGCGCGGATTCGAGCAGAGCTGGGGGCGGCCGGTGCTGCAGGGCGGGCTGGACGTGGCCGCGGACAGCGGCTGGTATGCCGGCACCTGGGCGTCCGGGGTGAGCCCGTACTTCATCGAAGGCGGGCACGTGGAGTGGGACGTGTATGCCGGCTACGCGGCCAGCCATGGCGACTGGGGCTGGCGCGCCGGCGTCTACCACTACGCCTACCCCGGCGCGCGCATGAGCGCCAGCGGCACGCGCTACGACTATGGCGAGGCGATCGTCGCCGGGCACTGGCGCACGCTGGAACTGTCCTACGCCAGCACCTGGACGCGCGACTACTTCGGCTACAACAGCGCCACGCTGGGCGTCGGCCAGGGCCGGCACTCGCGCGGCTCCGGCTATCTGGCGCTGGACGCCACGCTACCGCTGGCGTCGGACTGGCAGGCCAGCGTGCACGCCGGCCACCAGCACGTGCGCAACTTCGCCGACTACGGCTGGACCGACGCGCGCGTGGGCCTGAGCCGCACCTGGCGCGGCACCGAGTTCGGCCTGAGCTACGCACGGGCCTGGAACAGCGCCGGCGTCTATCGCCGCTACACCACCGGCGTGGCGGATGGCGAGGGCCGGGTGCACGTCTCCAACCCGATCGACGGCGCCTGGTCGTTCTCGATCAAGCGCAACTTCTCGCTGTAGGCGGACGCGCGCTCAGCCGTCGGCGGGCGCTGCGAACGCCTCCACGGCGAGCCGGTCCAGGTAGGCGCGCAGGCGTTGCTCGCGTTGCACCGGGTCGCCGGGCAGCGGGCGCGCTTGCGTGCCGCCGCCGCTGCGCGCATGCACGCGTGGATACGGCTGTGCCGGCACCCGCACGCCCAGGAAGGCGCACAGCGGCTCCCAGCCCGTCCGCGCGTCGGTGTCGAGCACCAGCAGGCGCTGCGCCGGCACGCTGGCGATGACGGCCTGGTTCCAACGGCGGAAATAGTCGGTCATGAAGCCGCGATCGTCGATGCGCGTGGCGAAGTCGCGGCGCAGGAACTGACTCAGCCGCTGGCCCTCGGCGCCGAACAGGGCCGGCACGCTGCCGTCGCTGGCGAAGATGGTGCTGCGCACCGACTCGAACCAGGCATCGGCATCGCGCACGGTCAGGATCACCTTGGCCTGCGGGTAGCGTGCGGCCAGTTCGCGCCAGAAGCAGCAGCCGGGATAATCGACGGTGGCGGTGTAGCCGGCGAACAGCGTCTCCCAGTCCGCCTGCCCGTCGATCACCGCATTCCACAGCGGCAAGTCCTGACGCAGGTGCGCGGCCAGTTCCATGGCGTGATAGCAGCGGCCCAGGCCCAGATGTTCCAACGCCAGCTTCAGCGACAGGGTGCCGGTGCGGCCGAGGCCGGCGCCAATGACGCGCAGGCTCATGCCGTCGCTCCGGCGCCCTGTGCCAGCCATTGTGCCGCCTCGCGGCCCAGCTCGGCCTGCGCGCGCGCCTCGTAGTCGGCGGCGACGGTCGCCGGCAACAGCGTACGCCAGCGGCCGCTGCGGCCCTGGTTGAAGAAGGCCTTGCCGCCCTCGCGCCACAGCCCGGCACCCTGCGGCACGTAGCGCGCGGCGTGCTGGCGCATGTAGCCGAACCGGCAGTGTGCCAGGATGGTCTCCCAGGCCGCCTCGCGCACCGGAATCTCCAGGAACGCGGCGATGCGCCGCACCTGCCCGGGCAGATCCTGCAGCAGGTCGGCGTAGTGCACCAGCAGCACGTTCGGCTGCGCGCGCTGCTGCCACCAGCTGCGCACGCCTTCCCAGAACGGCCAGAACGGTGCGCCGTCGTGGGCCAGCCAATGCGCCACGTAGGCATCCACCGGCAGGCTCGGCGGCGGCACCACGCGCAGCTTGCCCGGTTCGGCCGCCCCGGCATCCAGCCGCGCCTGCGCATCCTGGCTGACCGCACACTGGTGGTCGTACAGGCTCAGCGCGATGTCGCGGCCGTCGCGGCCGATGTACAGGTATTTGGCGCGATCGCTGACCATCAGCGCATCGGCCGGCAGATGCGTCTTGATGAAGCGCCGATGGGTCTGCGCCTGCAGCAGCGCGAGCTTGCTCGTGCGGTCCGGGTACACGCCGTCCAGCCACGGCGAGATCGCCGACACGTCGACGTCCGCCGCGCCCTCGAACAGCAACTGCGCGACGATCTGCTGCAGCCAGGTGGTGCCGGCCTTGGCGTAGCTGGCGATGACGATGTCGCCGTCGCGAAACTCCAGCTCGTTCCACGCGGCGGAATCGAAAAAGCGGTTGGAGTATTCCCGGGTCTTGGCGAAGGCAGTGGAATCAGCCATGCGGGGTTTCCGGTGTGCGGGGGAAGGGCGCCGTCGCGGGCGACTGGCGGGACAGGGTTGTCGTGCGCGGGCGCAAGGCGATGCGGACATCGAGTGGACGCAGCACCAGCGCCGGATACGGTCGCGGCCGCGCATCCGTCGCCAGGTGCAGGGTGCGCTCGCGCAACAGGCCGGCCACGACCACGGTCATCTGCACCAGCGCCAACTGGCTGCCGATGCAACTGCGCGGACCGCCGCCGAACGGAAAGTAGGTGTAGCGCGCCGGTGTCTGCGCCGGGTCCAGCCAGCGCGCCGGCAGGAAGCGGTCCGGCGCGGAGAAGTGACGCGGATCGCGCTGCACCACCCACTGGCTGACGATCAGCTGGGTACCGCGCGGCACCGCGAAGCCGCCCAGCGTGGTGTCGCGTTGCGCGATGCGCGCGGTCATCCATGCCGGCGGATACAGGCGCATGGCCTCCTTCACGCAGGCGCGCGTCAGCGGCAGGCGTTCGACGAGCGCATCGGCGCAGGGCGTGGTGGATGCGCCGTCGATACCGGGCAGGGCATCGGCTTCCTCCGCCACGGCCTGCGCGATCGATGGATGTTGCGCCAGCAGCAACAGCGTCCAGGTCAGGCCGGCCGCCATCGGCTCCAGCGCCGACATCAGCATCGCCGCCGCTTCGTCGCGGCACCAGTCGTCGTCGGCCTGCGGAGCGTCGCGTCGCAGCAGCTCCAGCACCGAGGCGTCTGCGCCATTGGAACGTGGAGACGTCAGGATCTGCGTCAGCGCGGTGTCCAGTGCGCCGCGTGCGGCACGCAGGCGGCGCTTGCCGGCACTCGGCCACCAGGCCGGCGCCGCGGACGGCGTACGCGTCTGCTGCAGGATCGCATCGGCCATCGGCAGCATCCGCAGCAGCGCCGGCGCGTGCGCCGCATCGCCGAGCAGGAAGCCGGCGCCCAGTTGCGCGCAGAGCGCAGTCATGCTCAGGCGCAAGTCGTGCACGTTGTCGATGTCGTCGCGCGAGCGCAGCAGAACCTGTGTGGCGGCGGCCGCCTTTGCGGCGTAGTCGCGCACCAGGCTGGCGCGGAACGCGGGCTGCAGCGCCTGGCGCTTGCGCCGCCAGGCCTCGCCCTCGCTGTTCATCACCGATGCCGGAAATGCAGCGCGCCGCGCACGCGGATCCGGATCGGATTTGGCGTAGAGGCTGCCGTCGTCGCCGAGCACCTTGGCGATCGCGGTTGGTGCTGCGAGCAGATAGGTGCGCTCGGCGATCCGCACCACGTCGCCATGCGTGCGTGCGCAGTGTTGCAGGAAGTCGAGGGGATCGGTGGCGAAAGCCTGCCGGTTGCCGAACGCCCAGTGCCCGCGCGGGCCTGGCGGGCGCGGGTGCGGATCGGTCACGTGCAGATCCGCACGAATAGCCGTGTCGGCGGGTCACACCGCGACGCAGGAGGGGACATGGAGCCGATGGCGAACGGGCGTGCAGCCGTGCGAAGCGGAGAGCGCTGGGGAGAGGGGGCGGGTCGCCCCCTCTCGCACGGTCATGCCACGCGACGGTGGCGGGGGAGGTCAGTAGGTGTAGATGTAGCCGAGCTTGCGGCCACCGAGGCTCTGCACCCAACGCGACAGCGAATCAAAAAGGCGTTTCATGGCGATACTCCTGATTGAGCGGGGGATCTGTTGCGATTGTCGCGCCTGCCTCAGCGTGGCAGGCGCGGAAAAAAGCATCCTCGCTTGGATGCGGCGGCGCAAGCAAAAGACTGAAGCGCGGCCAACTGCAATGCGCATGTCATCTGCAGTTTTGTGGCGTGTGTCGCACGCGATTGCAGCGCATCGCCGCGCATGCCATGCAGGGTGCCGCCCTGCACGTGTGGCCACTGCGTCGCCATCGCTGCGTGCTATGGTCGCGCCATTTCGGCAACGAGTGGCTGCGGATGCCCGTGACCCACGAGTACGATCGCCTGGCCGCGATCTACGACCGTTTCTACGATCGCTGGCCTGCCGCCGTCACCCAGCAGTGCGTCGGTGTCCTCGCCGAGCTGGCCGCGGGCCGTGCGGCGCTGGAACTGGGCATCGGCACTGGCCGCATTGGCTTGCCGCTCGCGCACTGCGATGTGCCGGTCACCGGGATCGACAATTCTCCTGCGATGCTCGAGGCCTTGCGTGCCAAGCCCGGCAGCGAACGCCTGCACCTGGTCTGCGCCGATTTCGCCGACATGCCGGTGTCCGGGTCGTTCGGCCTGATCTACGCGGTGGCGGCATTCGGGTATCTGCTGACGCAGGCCGAGCAGCTGCGTTGCATGGTCAACGCGGCGCGCTGCCTGGCGCCCGACGGCCGCTTGCTGATCCAGAGCGCGGTGCCGGGTGCGGAGGTGTTCGAAAGCGGCGGCAAGGTCAGCCAGGTGCTGGACGTGTCGGACACCGACGGCGATGGCGCGGCAGTGATGCTGGTGTGCTCGCAGCCCGATCCGCTGCAGCAGCGCATCGACCAGCGCGTGGTGGTACTGGGCGAATCCGGTACGCGCATCTTCAGCGAGCGCCGCCGTTATGTGTGGCCATCGGAGCTGGACCTGATGGCGCAGATCGCCGGCCTGCGCCTGGAGGCGCGCTGGAGCGACTGGGCACGCACGCCGTATCACGCGCGCAGCCGGATCCAGATCTCGGTGTACGTGCCGGCCAATGAGCGCACGGCCTGAGAGATTCGCGCCGTCGCAAGCGCTTGACGGCGATGTCCGGTCTGCGAGTGGCGGCGTCGGAAGTAGTTGGGCTTTATCGCATTCGGCGTCTGCGGCCATGCCGCTGCCGGACTAGGCTATCCCGTTGGTGTATAGGCGAACCGCGCCTGCAGCCGCGCGCATCGTGTCTGGTCTGGTCGACGCCGTGCTACGACCCGGCACGGGCGCTTGGCTTCGCGATCGCCAGTTTGCGGCGGGGAACACTCAGCATGTCATCCTCGGTTGCGAAGTGCCGCGCTAGCCCGCGCCATGGGAGGCAGTGACAGCAAATCAGGCAAGCAACGCATCGACCAGATCAGCGTGGGCACCGGCCCCGGTTTCATGCATCGCGTGCATAGCCTGCTTCGCGTTGTGCGCGGATCGCCAGGACAAAGACGGTATCCAGCGCCACCACGTATCGGTAGAGGGCGATATATCCCTGAGCGCCTTGGCCAATCACCAGTTCACGCAGATCATGGCGCGTCAGCCGGCCGATCAGCGGATTGTCCGTCAGCACGTTCGATGCGCTGACGATCTCGCTCAGACGCTCTTGGATATGCTCGGCTTCGTGTTGTTCCAGATGGCCGATGATGCGCCGTAGGTCCTCGTTGACAGAGGGCAGGAACTCGACGTGCGCCATGCTATTTCGCGAACTTGCGGGCGGCGGGAGGGGGAATGTCCTTGCCCTCAATGCGTTCCATCAGATAGCGACGCATCTCGTCCCAGGGAATGCTCTCGCCGGTTTCGAGGAATTCGCCCCAACGGCGCTCGGCCTCTGCATGGAAGTCGACGCGCCGCTCGGCCAGCTCGGCCTTCTCGGCGATGGCTTCCAGGATGAAGTTGTGCGACGTGGTGCCGGCCGCTTCCGCGGCCTTGGCGACGCGGGCCTTGAGCGCGTCCGGCAGGCGGATGGTGGTGGTGCTCATGGGGAGCTCCAGGCGATTGGTGTGGAATCAATGTAGCACAGGTGTGGTACAGACGGCCTGGCTGGACAGGCGCGTCGGCCGACTGGCCGGAAAAGGCCGCTTGCAGCAGGGACTGCGCAAGGTGACGATGTCTGCGGCTTTCGCTCCGTACGAATTTCCAGCTCCCTTCCCCCACACGCTTGCTGCGCCGATCGCACAAAAAACGGGCGCCTCGCGGCGCCCGTTCCTGTCTGCCTGGCGATGTCCTGCCGATGGCTCAGTAGCGGTAGTGCTCCGGCTTGAACGGGCCGTCGACCGGCACGCCCAGGTAGGCGGCCTGCGCGTCGGTGAGCTTGGTCAGCTTCACGCCGATCTTCTCCAGGTGCAGGCGCGCCACTTCCTCGTCCAGCTTCTTCGGCAGGCGGTAGACCTGCTTCTCGTAGCTGTCCTTGTTCTGCCACAGGTCGATCTGCGCCAGGGTCTGGTTGGCGAAGCTGTTGGACATCACGAAGCTGGGGTGGCCGGTGGCGCAGCCCAGGTTGACCAAGCGGCCTTCGGCCAGCAGGAAGATCGCGTTGCCGTTGGGCAGCACGAACTTGTCCACCTGCGGCTTGATGTTGATCTTCTGCACGCCCGGCAGCTTGTACAGCGCCTCGACCTGGATCTCGTTGTCGAAGTGGCCGATGTTGCAGACGATGGCCTGGTCCTTCATCTGCGTCAGGTGCTCGATGCGGATGATGTCCTTGTTGCCGGTGGTGGTGACGTAGATGTCGGCCTGGCCGAGGGTGTCCTCGACGGTGTTGACCTCGAAGCCTTCCATCGCCGCCTGCAGCGCGCAGATCGGGTCGATCTCGGTGACGATGACGCGGGCGCCGTAGGCACGCAGGCTGTGCGCCGAGCCCTTGCCGACGTCGCCGTAGCCGCACACCACCGCGACCTTGCCGGCCAGCATCACGTCCATCGCACGCTTGAGGCCGTCGGCCAGCGACTCGCGGCAGCCGTACAGGTTGTCGAACTTGCTCTTGGTCACCGAGTCGTTGACGTTGATCGCCGGGATCAGCAGGGTGCCGGCTTCGGCCAGCTGGTACAGGCGGTGCACGCCGGTGGTGGTCTCTTCGGAGACGCCCTTCCAGTCCTTGACCACGCGGGTCCAGTAGCCCGGGCGCTCCACCGCCACGCGCTTGAGCAGGTTCTTGATCACCTGCTCCTCGTGCGAGGAGGACGGCTCGTCGACCCACTTGGCGCCGTTCTCCAGCTCATAGCCCTTGTGGATCAGCAGGGTCACGTCGCCGCCGTCGTCCACCACCAGTTCCGGGCCGGTCTGGGTGCCGTCGGGCAGGGTGAAGGTCAGCGCGTCGAGGGTGCAGTCCCAGTATTCCTCCAGGGTCTCGCCCTTCCACGCGAACACGGGGGTGCCGGTGGCGGCGATCGCCGCGGCGGCGTGGTCCTGGGTGGAGAAGATGTTGCACGAGGCCCAGCGCACGTCGGCGCCGATGTCCTTCAGCGTCTCGATCAGCACCGCGGTCTGGATGGTCATGTGCAGCGAACCGGTCACGCGCACGCCGGCCAGCGGCTTGGCGGCGGCGTACTGGCGACGGATCGACATCAGGCCCGGCATCTCGTGCTCGGCGATGTCCAGTTCCTTGCGGCCCCAATCGGCCAGGGAAATGTCGGCGACCTTGTAGTCGCCCTCGGTGGAAAAGCTCTTGAGTGCAGCGTTCATCGATAAAGCTCCGGTCAATGGCGAGAAACTCGCGAAGTCCGGGCGCCGTTGTCGCTCAAGCCTCGCGCCGAGCCTGGCCGGATCTGGAGACGGGGAATCCGGTCTCGATCCGGTCGCAGCGCCCCTCGGCACAAGGGGTAACCGATTATAGCGGCTGCCGCGTGTGGCGCTTGAACACGGGTCAGGGCGTGCATGACACGCCAAGCCCAACCATCGACAGGGGGCGGGCGACGCTGGCCCTGCTACCGTCGGTAGTTCGATCGATGCGAAAGAGAGGGGAGAAATGAACCAGATCACAGTGCGTGGGCGCCGCCGTGTCGCCAGGCCGGTCTGCGGCCTGCTGTGCGCGGCCCTGGCCGCGGCCGGCAGCGCCGCCGCCAACGCGGCCCCGGCACCCGCGGCGGCGGCTGCCGCCGATCCTGCGGACAGCGGCTACCAACTGCCTTCGGCGCCACTGCAGGCCATCGTCGATGCGCCGCGACCGCCGCAGCTGTCGCTGAGCCCGCGGCGCGATCTGGCGGCGATGCTGCAGTTGCCTGCGCTGCCCGGCATCGCCCAGGTCGCGCAGCCGGAACTCAAGCTGGCCGGGCTGCGCATCCATCCGCGCACCCGCTCGCAGAGCCGCTTCGCCTTCGGCGACAGGCTGTGGCTGCTGCGCATCGCCGACGGCAGCGAGCTGCAGATCGAAGGCTTGCCGTCGCCGCTGTCGATCGCCGGCATGGCCTGGGCACCGGACCAGCGGCATCTGGCCTTCAACCAGGTCGACGGGCGCAGCGGCGCCAACGAACTGTGGGTGGTGGACATCGCCGCGCGGCGGGCGCGACGTGTCGCCGAGCGGCTCAACACGGTGTCCGGCGAGGGCTATGCGTGGATGCCCGACAGCCGCCAACTGCTGGTGTTGCTGCAGCCGCAAGCGCAGGGCGCGGCGCCGCCCGCCGACGCGGTGCCGACCGGGCCGGCAGTGCAGCAGACCGCCGGTGGTGGGGCCACCGCCTTGCGCACCTACCAGGACCTGCTGAAGAACGAGGCCGACGCGCGCCAGTTCGACGATCAACTACGCGCGCAGCCGGCGCTGGTCGACGTCGACGGGCGGATGCAGCGCATCGCGTCTCCCGACCTGTATCTGTCGCTGGCGCCGTCGCCGGACGGCCGTTATCTGCTGGCGCAGCGCCTGCAGCGGCCGTTCTCCTACCTGGTGCCGGCCAGTGGCTTCCCGCGCACCATCGAGGTGCTGGACCGCGCCGGCAAGCCGGTGCACACGGTGGCGCAGCTGCCGCTGGTGGAAGGCCTGCCGACCGGCAACGATGCGGTGCGCACCGGTGTGCGCGACATCGATTGGCGCAGCGACGCGCCGGCCACCCTGGTCTGGGCCGAGGCCCAGGACGGTGGCGATCCGGCGCGCGAGGCGGCGGTGCGCGACGCGGTGCTGCTGCAGGCGGCGCCATTCACCGCGCCGCCGGTGACGCTGGCGCGCCTGCAGTCGCGCTTCGCCGGCATCGCCTGGGGCCGCGGCGACCTGGCGCTGATCGACGAGTTCTGGTGGAAGACGCGCCAGACCAGACAATGGCGCGTGGCCCCGGACAACCCCGCGCAGGCGCCGCAGCTGCTGGTGCAGCGTTCGCAGGAAGATCGCTATGCCGATCCGGGGACGCCGGTGACGGAGCGCGATGCGGCCGGCAACCCGCGCCTGTTGATCGCCGCCGACGGCCACAGCCTGTTCCTGCGCGGCGAAGGCGCCTCCCCGCAGGGCGATCGACCGTTCCTGGATCGCTACGATCTGGACACGCGGAAAAGCACGCGCCTGTTCCAGTCCCAGGCGCCGTATTACGCGGTGCCGCAGGCCTTGCTCGATGCCAGCGGCCAGCGCCTGCTGATCACCCGCGAAACGCCGCGGGAGCCGCGCAATTTCTACCGGCTCGACGCTGCGAACGCGGAGCCGGTGGCGCTGACCCATTTCACCCATCCCACGCCGCAGTTGCGCGACGTGCACAAGGAGCAGATCCGCTATCGGCGCAAGGACGGGGTGGAGCTGACCGCGACCCTGCTGCTGCCGCCGGGCTACGACGCCAAGCGCGACGGCCCGCTGCCGATGCTGATGTGGGCCTACCCGGGCGAGTTCAAATCCGCCGACGCCGCCAGCCAGGTCACCGATTCGCCGTACCGCTTCAACGCGATCGGCTACTGGGGCCCGCAGGCGTTCCTGGCGCTGGGCTATGCGGTGCTCAACGATCCGTCGATGCCGATCGTCGGCGAGGGCGCGCGCGAACCCAACGACACCTACGTCGAGCAACTGGTCGCCGATGCGCAGGCGGCGGTGGACGAGGTGGTGCGGCGCGGCGTCGCCGACCGCAACCGCATCGCCATCGGCGGGCATTCCTACGGCGCCTTCATGACCGCCAACCTGCTCGCGCACACGCGCCTGTTCAAGGCCGGCATCGCCCGCAGCGGCGCCTACAACCGCTCGCTGACCCCGTTCGGCTTCCAGTCCGAGGAGCGCACCTACTGGCAGGCGCAGCCGGTGTACCAGGCGATGTCGCCGTTCAACTACGCCGACCGGATCAAGGATCCGCTGCTGCTGATCCACGGCGCCGAGGACAACAACTCCGGCACCTTCCCGATCCAGAGCGAGCGCATGTACGCGGCGATCAAGGGCAACGGCGGCACCGCGCGGCTGGTGATGCTGCCCAACGAGGCGCATGCCTACCGCGCGCGCGAGTCGGTGCTGCAGATGCTGGCCGAGAGCGAGCGCTGGCTGCGCACCTATCTGGGACCTGCGCCCACGCCGACGTCCATGCCGGCTGCGGCAGGCGCCACGCCGCGCTGAGCCGCGCCTGCGCCACGGCCGCACGTGCGTGCCGCCGTGGCGCAGGGCGCTGCTGTGCAGTGCAAATGGTTCGCTTTGAAACCGTCGCGCGGCCGACGGGAACGCGATCCCTTTTCGGTTAGGCTTGCGGCGCCCCCACTGCCGAGCCATGCGTTTCCCGATGAACGAGTCCCGCAGCAGCATCGTCTTCGCCACCCCCGACCTTCCCCTGCGCGACGACGTGCGCCGCCTCGGCGCCCTGGTGGGCGACCTGCTCGCCGAACAGGTCTCGGCGCAGTTCCTCGACGAGATCGAACGCATCCGCACCACCGCGATCGCGCGCCGCGAGCGCGCCGCGCCGCTGTCCTCGCTGAGCGAGCAACTCGCCGGCCGCGCGCCGCGCGATGCCGAAGCGCTGGTGCGCGCCTTCAGCACCTATTTCCAGGTGGTCAACATCGCCGAGCGCGTGCACCGCATCCGTCGCCGCCGCGATTACCAGCGCAGCAGCGCCGACACGCCGCAGCCGGACGGCCTGCTCGACGCCTTGCGCCGGCTCAAGGCGCAGGGCGTCGGCATCGACGAACTGCGCGACTGGCTGCCGCGCATCGACGTGGAGCCGGTGTTCACCGCGCACCCGACCGAGGCGGTGCGGCGCGCGCTGCTGGAGAAGGAACAGTTGATGGTGGCCAGCCTGGTCGACAACCTCGACGGCCTGCGCACCCCGGGCGAGCGCGCCACCGACGCGGCGCGCTTCCGCATGGCGCTGACCGCCTCGTGGCAGACCGCCGATTCCTCGCCGGTGCGTCCCACCGTGGAGGACGAGCGCGAGCATGTCGGTTTCTACCTGACCCAGGTGCTGTACCGGGTGATCCCGGTGATGTACGAGACCCTGGAGCACGCCATCGAGCAGACCTACGGGCAGGCGCTGAGCCTGCCGCGGCTGCTGCGCTTCGGCACCTGGGTCGGCGGCGACATGGACGGCAACCCCAACGTCGATGCCGCCACCATCACCGCCACCCTCGACGCGCAGCGGCGTGCGGTGCTGGAGCGCTATCTGAAGGAACTGTGGCAGCTCGCCAGCCTGCTCAGCCAATCGACCACCCTGGTCGCGGTCAGCGCGTCGCTGCTGGAGCAACTGGAGCGTTACCGGCAACTGCTGCCGGAAGCCGCGGCGCGCTCGCGGCCGCGCCACGGCGACATGCCGTACCGCCTGCTCAACGATCTGATGCGCGCGCGCCTGCAGGCGACCCTGGACGATGCGCCCGGTGCCTATGCCGCGCCGGCCGAACTGGAAAGCGATCTGCAGTTGATCCTGGACAGCCTGCAGGCCAACAAGGGCCTGCACGCCGGCTGGTTCGCGGTGCGGCGCCTGCTGTGGCGGGTGCGCAGCTTCGGCTTCCACCTGGCGCGGCTGGACGTGCGCCAGGAGTCCAGCGTGCATGCGCGCGCGGTCGCCGCCGCGCTGGACACGCAGGACTGGGACGCGCGCGCGGTGGAAGCGCGCGCAGGCCTGCTCGGCCCCTACGCCAGCGGCGAACAGGCGCTGCCGGCGGCCGACGACGAAAGCAATGCGCGGCTGGACGCGGTGTTCGCCGCGCTCGCCGATGCGCGCGCGCGGCACGGCGCCGACGCGCTGGGCAGCTACATCATCTCGATGGCGCACGACCGCGCCGACGTGCTGACCGTGCTGGCGCTGGCGCGCCGCGGCGGCCTGGTCGATGCCGACGGCGCGGTGCCGCTGGACATCGTGCCGCTGTTCGAGACCGTGGACGACCTGCGCGGCGGCACCGCGACCCTGCGCGACCTGCTGGCCGATCCGGTCTACCGCCGCCACCTGGCCGCGCGCGACGACGTGCAGATGGTGATGCTCGGCTATTCGGACAGCGGCAAGGACGGCGGTATCGCCGCCTCGCGCTGGGGCCTGCAGCGTGCGCAGGTGGAACTGCTGCAGGCGGCGGCCGAACTGGGCATCCGCTTGACCTTCTTCCACGGCCGCGGCGGCTCGATCGTGCGCGGCGGCGGCAAGACCACGCGCGCGCTGGAGGCGGCGCCGCGCGGCAGCGTCGACGGGCGCCTGCGCGTGACCGAGCAGGGCGAGGTGATCCACCGCAAGTACGGCATCCGCGCGCTGGCGCTGCGTTCGCTCGAACAGATGACCGGCGCGGTGCTGCTGTCGAGCCTGCGCCCGCGTGCGGCCGATGCGCGCGAGGCCGGCTGGCGGCCGGTGATGGACCTGGTCGCCGAGCACAGCAGCCAGGCGTACCGCGGCTTCGTCGGCGATGCCGAGTTCATGCGCTATTTCCGCCTGGCCACGCCGATCGACGTGATCGAGCGCATGACCCTGGGCTCGCGGCCGTCGCGGCGGCTCGGCCAGGATGCCGCGCTGTCCAACCTGCGGGCGATTCCCTGGGTATTCGCCTGGAGCCAGGCGCGCGCGGTGATCCCGGGCTGGTACGGCGTGGGCAGCGGCCTGCAGGCGGCGGTGGACGCCGGCCACGAGGACGCGCTGCGCGCGATGGCCGCGGACTGGCCGTTCTTCCGCACCTTCCTCGACGACATCGCCATGGTGCTGTCCAAGGGCGACCTCAACATCGCCGAGATGTTCTCACGCCTGTCCGGGCCGCTGCACGCGCGCTTCTTCCCGCGCATCCGCGACGAACTCGCGCTGACCAAGGGCTGGGTGAAGGCGCTGACCGGGCAGTCGTCGCTGCTGCAGCACGATCCCCGCCTGGCCTTGTCGATCCGTCTGCGCAATCCGTACATCGACCCGATCAGCGTGCTGCAGGTGGACCTGCTGCAGCGCTGGCGCGCCACCGACGGCGAAGACGAGGAATTGCTGCGGGCGCTGGTGGCCTGCGTCAACGGCGTCGCCCAGGGCGTGCAGAACACCGGCTGAGCCCAGTGCTTCCAGGGCGCCGTCGGTGGGTACCGGCGGCGGCCGACCGTGATCCGCTTGCAAGCGGACAAAATTGTCCGATAATGCCGCGCATGGAAATGCGAGCCGATACCGCCCACCGCCGCCGCCTGTTGCTGGACGCCGCCGACGAGGTGTTCTGCGCGCACGGCGTGCTGGCGCCGCTGGAACTGGTGGTGGAGCGCGCCGGCCTCGGCCGCGCCACCCTGTACCGCCATTTCGCCGACCGCACCGAACTGATGGCTGCCCTGCTGGAACGCGGCCTCGACGGCCTGGAGGGCTGCGCGCGCGAGATCGGTACGCGGCCGGACGGGCTGTTCCTGCTGATGTACGACGTCGCCGAACACATCGCGATGTCGGCGCCGCTGGCCGACTACTGGCGGTCGATGCCGCGCGAGCATCCGACGATCGCCGCGGCGCATACGCGGGCGATGGCGATCCTGCTGCCGTACCTGCAGCGTGCGATCGCCGCCGGCCTGTGCCGCGCGGACCTGGGCGAGCAGGACCTGGCCCTGGCGATGGACATGCTCGGCGCCTGCCAGCGCGGCAGCGACGAGGCCGAACGCAAGGCGCTGGCGCAGCGTTGTTGCCGCCTGCTGTGCCACGCCCTGGCCACGCCCGCGGCGGCGGCCGAGTTGTGAGCGCCGACGGCGCCGCGCGTCGACGCGCCTGGCCATGGCGGCTGGCGCACGCACTGGCGATGCTGGCGGTGCTCGGCGCCAGCCTGTGGGGCGCGCTGTTCCTGAGCTATCTGCCGCATACCGGCGCGGTGGTGCGCTACGGCTCTGCGCTGCTGTGGGCCGCCTTGGGCGGCGCGGCGCTGTGGGGGCTGCGGCATCCGCGCGAGTACCGCGTGCTGCCGCTGCTGTTCGCGGTCGGCTGCGCCGGCATGGCGGTGGGCTGGTCGGCGCTGCAGCCGCAGCAGAACCGCGACTGGGCCGACGATGTCGCGCAACTGTTGCAGCCGCAGGTGGACGGGCACGTGGTGACCCTGCACAACGTGCGCAATTTCGCCTGGCGCAGCGACCACGACTACACCCCGCGCTGGGAGACGCGCCGCTACGACCTGGAGCGGCTGGCCTCGGCGGACCTGACGCTGTCGTACTGGATGGGGCCGGCGATCGCCCACACCCTGGTCTCGTTCGGCTTCGACGACGGCCGTCGCGTGGTGTTCTCGCTGGAGATCCGCAAGGAGCGCGGCGAGGCGTTCTCGGCGCTGGCCGGGTTCTTCCGCAATTTCGAGCAGGTGATGGTCGCCGCCGACGAACGCGACATCCTGGCGGTGCGTAGCAACGTGCGCGGCGAGGACGTCTATCTGTACCGGCTCAACCTGTCGCGTGCGCAACTGCGCCAGCTGTTCCTGGGCTATGTGGCGCGGGCGCAGCAACTGCAGCGCACGCCGCGGTTCTACAACACCGCCACCAGCAACTGCACCACCATCGTGTTCGAGCTGGCGCGCAAGCTCGATCCCGCACTGCCGCTCGACATCCGCCTGCTGCTGTCCGGCTACCTGCCGTCTTACGTCTACGCGCAGCACGGCTTCGTGCCCGGCTACAGCCTGGCCACGCTGCGCGCGCGCGGCCGCATCGGCGAACGCGCGCGCGCGGCTGGCGTTGGCGACGACTTCTCCACGCGCATCCGCGCCGGCATTCCCGGCGACGATCCCGCCGTCGCGCCATGATCTTGTACTCACGTCTTGCGCGGTGCGCGGGCACCGCGCTGCTGGCTGCCGGGCTGCTGCTCGGCAGCGGTTGTGCGATGGTCAGCGTGCAGTCGCGCAGCGCTGCCGACTACATCGCCACCCAGCGCGGCGACGTGCTCAGCACAGGCAAACTCAGCGATGCCAGTCTGGAGACGTTGCGCGTGCTCGCGCTCGACCCCAAGACCTGCGAGGCCGACGTTGCGGCCTGCGCCACGCAGCTGCGCGCCCTGCAGGGGCTGGACCAGGAGCGGCGGCTGGCGACCCTGTCGGAGCTGTGGGTGCATGCGGCCAATGTGCGCACGCCGCGGCAGGCGAGGGCGCTGGACGACGCGACGCTGCAGGCCTGGCTGGAGGCGGCGCGCTACGCTTACGCCTACCTGTTCTACACCCAGCGCCCGGCCAGTGCGCGCGCCTTCGAGGACCGGCAGACCCAGGTGCGCGACTACTACAACTACGCCGTGCAGCAGGTGGTCGGCGAGCTGTTCCTGCGCTGGCGCGCCGGCAGCGCCAGCGGCGAGTTACACGACGACGACACGCTGCGCACGGCCGGCTGGCAGGTGCGCGCGGACATGGGCAGCTTCCGCCTGCCGGGTGGCGTGGCACGGCCGGACGCGATGCTGCCGGCGTCGACGCTGCGCTTCGATGGCTTGCGCAGCACCTACCGCCGCGACGGCTTCGGCGCCGAACTGGTCGCGGAGATCGCGCCGGCCAAGGTCGGCGATCCGACCGCGGCGGCGGCCGCCAAGGCCGCGCCAAACCTGCACGCGCCCGCGTTCAGCGAGATGCCGTATGCGCCGACCACGGTGCTGCTGCGCTTCGACGGCGACAGCCTGGCGCAGGTGCTGGACACCCGCAGCGTGGTGGTCGCGCCCTACGATCCGTACCGCGACGGCGAGGTCGAGGTGCACGGCCAGCGCCTGCCGCTGGCGGCCAACTTCACTGCGGCCTATGGCCTGTGGCTGGCCCGTGCCGGCTTCGCGCGGCAGTCGCTGCGCTCCATGCTCGGCCGCGAGGATGGCATCGACCAGCCGCATCTGTACCTGATGCAGCCGTACGATCCGGACCGGCGCATCATCCTGATGCTGCACGGCCTGGCCAGCAGTCCGGAGGCCTGGGTCAACGTCGCCAACGAACTGATGGGCGACGAACAACTGCGCCGCCACTACCAGATCTGGCAGGTCTACTACCCGACCAACATGCCGATCGCCTGGAACCGCGCGCAGATCGAGACGCTGCTGCAGCAGACCCTGCGCCATTTCGATCCGCAGGGGCAGGCGCCGGCCTCGCAGCACATGGTCCTGATCGGCCACAGCATGGGCGGGGTGATCGGGCGCCTGTTGGTCAGCGACTCCGGCGACACGCTGTGGAACGACCTGATCAGTGCGCGCGGCGACCGGCGCCCGCTGGACCCCCAGGCGCTGGCGCAGTTGCAGCCGCTACTGCGCTTCGCGCCGTTGCCGGAGGTGGACCGCGCCATCTTCATCGCCGCGCCGCAACGCGGCACCACCTTCGCCGAAGGGCGGCTCGGCCGCCTGGCCGGGCGCCTGGTGCGCCTGCCGGTGACGCTGCTCGATCGCTTGAACACCTTGCTGCAGGGGATCGACGGCCCCGACGGCGCGCCGGTGCGCGTGCCCAACAGCATCGACAACCTGCGCGACACCGATCCGTTCGTGCGCGCGGCGGCGGACCTGCCGATTTCGTCGGCGGTGCGCTACCACACCATCATCGCCCGCCGCGATCCGGCGGTGCCGCTGGCCGATTCCGACGACGGCTTGGTGCCGTATCGCAGCGCGCATCTGCCGGGCGCGGTCTCCGAACTGGTGATCACCTCCGGCCACAGCGTGCAGGAGACCCCGCAGGCGATCCTGGAGATCCGCCGCATCCTGCACGCGCAATTGCAGGTGGACGCCGCCGCGCCGCGCTGACGCCGCCCGCGACGTGGGCCGCGCGTTCGCGTCGTCGCACGCCGGAGTCGCTGCGTGGTCGCGCCGCGCCAATCCGCAGACGGGCGACGCAATCGCCTGCGCGCGCGGCGACGCGCACCTGACCCGAGCGCCCGACGCGCCGCTTGCTCCTGAGTGCCACCCCTGCATCGCGGCGCACGCAGCGCCGCAGTTGTGCCGAATTGCACAGGAAACGCGCCGAATCGCCAGGCTTTGGTTTCAGATGACATCGTTGTCATCAAATTGCAGCCGCGTCCGCCAACAATGCGCGCCGCCGCGAACACGATCACGGCCTCTCTCCCCTCCATGCCCGGCCTGCGGCCCGTTCCGTTGGTCGCGCCTACGTTCGGATTTTTCATGTCGCACTCGATCCATCTTCAGAAACGCCTGTCACTGGCGATCGCCGCCGCGTTGCTCGGTGTCGCGCCGATGGCCTTGGCCCAGGCGCAGGATGCGCAGGAGACGCAGACCACCGCGTCCGACGCCAGCGCCAAGACCCTGGACAAGATCACCGTCGCCGTCACCCGCTACAACGCCGCGGACATGCAGATGGCCGCGACCAACACGGCCAACGTGCTGTCGGCCGAGGACCTGAAGTACACCGCCGTGCACAACATCGCCGAGGCGCTGGGTCTGCTGCCGGGCGTCAACGTGGTCAACACCGGGCAGTCGTACTTCGGCGGCGTCGACGGCGCCGCGCGCGGCGAGGGCATGTTCGCCTCGGTGCGTGGCCTCAACGCCGAGTACAACGTCAACCTGATCAACGGCGTCAACGTGGCCCAGGGCCTGCCCTACAGCCGCAGCGTGCAGCTGAGCCTGCTGCCGCCGTCGGGCCTGCAGACCATCGTGTTGAACAAGACCTCCACCGCGGCGATGGACGGCGACGCGATCGGCGGCACCATCGACTACCGCACCCCAAGCGGCTTCGACTACAGCGAGGCGATGGGCGGCAGCGTCACCGCCAGCGGGCGCATGGAAAGCCGTGCGCGCGATTACGGCGACAACGGCCTGGGCAAGGGCGCGGCCGGCGAATTCCACGCCAAGTTCGGCGCCGACAACCAGTTCGGCATCTATACCAGTGCGTACTACGACGAGCGCCACTACGTGAACAGCGAAGTGGCCAACGCCGCCGCTTCGCGCGGCGACTGGTCTGGCAAGTACTTCTCGCGGACAACCGCCAGCGGCGATCCAGCGCCCGGCTACGATCCGCAGGACCTGCTGATGGCCACCGGCGCCAACATCGGCTACTCGGCCGGCGACACCACGCGCTACGGCGGCAACGTGTCCTTCGACTGGCACGTCGACCCGAGCCTGCAGCTGTACGCGCGCGCCACCTACGCCTACGCCAAGACCGAGCAGAACACCGGCTACACCCAGCTGGTGCCGGCCAACGTGAGCCTGGCGCAGATCGGCACCAGCGGCGTGTACCAGCCGCAGATCAACCGCGTGGCGGTGCGTTACTGGTACGAGACCAACCCGGAAATGGCGGACCTGGCCACCTTCCAGTTCGGTGCCGACAAGCAACTGGGCAACTGGACGCTGTCGCCGAACCTGTTCTACAGCTATGGCGACAACGATCGCCCGGACCACGTGGAAATTTCCGCGCGCGTGGACCAATACGTTTCCACCCAGTTCCCTTACGGCGGCGCCAGCACCTTCTCCGGCTACGACGGCGAAGGTTTCCCCAAGCCGTTGCTGACCCCGGCGATCCAGGCCCAGGCCAGCGACATCGGCAGCCTGTACGCGCGTCGCTACGGCCAGTTGACCAAGTCCTACAGCGGCCAGACCAAGGGCGGCGCCAAGTTCGACGTGCGCTACGACTTCGACCAGGGCGCGCTGAGCAACCTCCAGTTCGGCGTGAAGTACGTCGACAGCTCGCGCGACTTCACCTCGCGCGACTGGACCAACAGCAAGTTCACCGACGGCACCCTGCTGCGCGACACCGGCCTGGTGGTCGGCCAGTACGACGCGGTGTATCCGGGCAAGTACGCATGGCCGACGGTCAAGCTGAGCAACGGCGGACTGAAGGCGATGATCGCCCAGCACCTGACCGCGGCCAGCCTCGACACCTGTGGCAGCAACAGCCTGGCGATCAACAACCAGAACTGCGCGACCATGCGTGGCGACGAAGCGGTGACCTCCGCCTATGCGATGGCCACGTTCCGCAGCGGCGACCTGGAGGTGATCCCGGGCGTGCGCTTCGAGCACACCAGCATCCGCAACACCTTCTGGACCATGCCCGAAGACGCCAACGGCAACGAACTGCCCGGCTTCTTCAGCAGCAACCACACCAGCTACGACGTGCCCCTGCCGAGCGTGTTCCTGAACTACCGCCCGGGCGACGGCAATGCGGTGTACCGCGCCTCGGTGTGGACCAGCTACACCCGGCCGGCGCTGGTGCAGCTCGGCGGCGGCGCCAAATACGACATCTCCAGCGACGGCACCACGGTCATCACCGAAGGCAATCCGGACCTGAAGCCGATCAAGTCGCTCAACGTCGACCTGTCCGGCGAGTGGGACAACGGCCACGGCGGCCACGCGATGCTGGCCGGCTACTACAAGCGCCTGACCGACTATATCTACGAGAGCGGCTCGGATCCGGCCAACGCCGGCACCAGCGCAGGCGCCGGCAACGTGCGCTACCAGCGTCCGCAGAATGGCGGCGACGGCAAGGTGCTCGGTTTCGAGGCCGCGGTGCGGCAGACCCTGCAGGGCATGCCGGCACCGCTGGACGGCTTCGGCATCGGCGCCAACGTCACCCGCCAGACCACCCGCGTCGACCTGGGCATGGACGGCTTCCACGACGAGCGCATCCAGAACGCGCCGGACCTGATGGCCAACGCTGAACTCTTCTACGAGAAGGGTCCGCTGTCGGTCAACCTGGCTTACCACTACTCAGGCGAGTACGTGTCGGTATATGACTACTTCAACCGGCGCGCCGCAAACGATCCTAACCCCGCCTGGGACGACCTGTGGGTCAAGCCGATCACGCGCGTGGACCTGCACGTGGGCTACACCTTCAACGAGCACCTGCGCGCCGACCTGTCGGTGGCCAACCTCACCAACCGCCTGAGCTACTGGGCGCACGTGGGCCACAACAGCACCGCGATCTCCGACATCGTCGATGCCGGCCGCACCGCGCTGCTGAACGTGAAGTACACGTTCTGAAGCGGGCGCCTGCGCACGCGGGACGTCGCCACCCGTCGCACGGCCCTGTGCCGCGCGGCGGGTGGGGCGTTGTCGGCATCGCCGCGATGTTCGTCTGGCTGGTGCTGACGATCCTGCCGGGAATTGCGTGGTCGACAGAGGTGCCGGTGACGGTGCCGATCGACGGCCTGCGCCTGGACCAGGTGCAACTGCTCGGCTCGCACAACAGCTATCGGCCGGTGCCGACCGCGCAGGTGCGGCAGCGCCTGCAGGTGCACGACGCCGCCGAATGGCCGGCACTGGCCTATGGCCATCCTTCGCTGCAGGCCCAGCTCGCGCTGGGGCTGCGGCAACTCGAACTCGACGTGGCCGCCGACCCGCACGGCGGCCTGTACGCCGCGCCGTATGCACGCGCGGATGCGGCGACCCGGGCCCGCATGCACGCGCCCGGCGCCAAGGTGCTGCACCAGCCGGGCCTGGACTACGCCAGCCATTGCCTGCGCTTCCGCGATTGCCTGGCGATCCTCGCCGCCTGGTCGCGCGCGCACCCACGGCATGCGCCGCTGGTGGTGCTGGTCAATGCGGTGGATTTCGATCCGGTGCCGGGCCTGTGGCCGCACCGTTCCGCCTTCGACGCCAACGACCTGGACGCGCTGGACCGCGACATCGCCGAGGTGGTCGGGCGTGCGCGCCTGATCGTGCCCGACGACGTGCGCGGCGACGCGCCGAGCCTGCGCGAGGCGGTGCTGGCGCATGCCTGGCCGCGGGTGGCGCAGGCGCGCGGCCGCCTGCTGTTCGTGCTCGACGGCAATCCGCGACACGAGGCGCTGTATCGACAGGATCATCCATCGCTGCGCGGCCGCATGATGTTCGGCTGGTATGCGCCGGACCAGCCGGAAGCCGCGGTGCTGTCGATCGAGGATCCGCTGGCCGAGGCGCCGCGGATCCGCGCGCTGGTGACGCAGGGCTTCCTGGTGCGCACCCGCGCCGATACCGATGGCCGCGAGGCGCGCGCGCACGACCGCCGCCGCGCACAGGCGGCGCTGGAGGCCGGCGCGCAATGGATCAGCACCGATTACTACGCCGGCGCCCCGGATCCGCAGCGGCTGGGCTACTGGCTCGGTATCGCCACGGGCCCGCGCTGCGACCGGGTCACGGCCGCATGCGGCACGAGCGCGCCGTTAGACTTTCCATGTTGGGGACGATGATGAAAACAAGAACGCGTTGGATGCTGTCGGTCGTGCTGCTGGTGGCGGCATTGGGCGCGCAGGCGCGGCCGGCGCCGAAGCCCGCGCCCGCACTGCAGGTCGAAAAGGTCTGGATGCTGTTCCGCCACGGCGTGCGCGCGCCGTTGCCGGGCGAGTCCGCGGCCGCCGCGTTGGCGTCGCAGCCCTGGCCGGTGTGGGACACGCCGCCGAGCCTGCTCACCGCGCACGGCCGCACGGCGGTGGAACGCAGCGGCGACTACACCCGGCAATGGCTGCTGCGCGATGGCGTGCTGCCGGCGCAGGGCTGCCCGGCCGATGGCACGGTCAGCATCTACGCCAACACCGACCAGCGCACCATCGTCAGTGCGGAGCTGCTCGCCGACACCCTCGCGCCCGGCTGCCGTCTGCAGGCCGGCCACCAGGCCGAGGGCAGCGACGACCCGCTGTTCCGTCCGGTGGAAGCCGGCGCGGTGGAGTTCGATGCCGCCGCCGCGGTGGCCTCGATCCAGCGCCAAACCGGCGGCCCGGGCGCGGTGCTGGCACCGTATGCGCGCGAACTGCGCACCATGCAGGAGATCCTCGGCTGCACGGAGCGCTGCGACTTCGTGCACATGCCCTCGTCGCTGACCCCGGGCGCGAACGGGCGCAGCCTGGCCTTGCACGGGCCGCTGGACCTGACCTCGGGCACGGCCGAGGTGTTCATCCTGCAGTACGCAGAAGGCATGCCGCTGGACCAGGTCGGCTGGGGCCGCGCGACGCCGGCGCGCATCGCTGCGGTGTCGCGACTGCACGCCTTGCTGTTCGAGATCTACGCACGGCCGCAGTACATGGCCGCGCGCGCGGGCGCGCCGCTGGCGCACCGCCTGCTGGACACGCTGGGCGCTGACGACGCGCCGCGGCTGAGCGTGCTGGTCGCCAGCGACACCCACATCGCCGCGCTCAGCGGCCTGCTCGACCTGCATTTTCATCTGCCCGGCTTCGGCCGCGACGACGCGCCCCCCGGCGGCGCGCTGGTGGTGGAGCAGGTGCGCGACCCACGCAATGGCCAGCGCTACGTGCGTGTGCGCTACCAGGCGCAGTCGCTGGACCAGTTGCGCGCGCTGACCCCGCTGAGCCTGCGCCATCCGCCGCTGCTGCAGACCCTGCAGATTCCCGGTTGCAGCGACGCCGCGACCGGGCTGTGTCCGCTGCCGAAGTTCCAGGCGCTGCTGCAGGCCGCGTTGCAGCGCCGCGGCTGAGGCGCTCCCGCCGTGACCATCGCTGCTGCCTGGCGGACCAGGGCGAAGCACACATGCCGTGCCGCCTGTACGGCCGCCCTTGAGCGCACGCCGACGATGCGGTAGCGCGCGTGTGTGCCTGCGGGAGTCGACTGTCACGCAGCCGCGGCAAGCGCCGCCGACAGCCGACTGACACCCTCCGTCGTCGGGACTGAAGTCCCTCCCACAAGGAGGCCCAGTCCATCCTGCGGAACGGCTTCCGTTGCGACGCGCGTTCCAAGCAACGCCTGTCGCGGCCGAAGCCGCTGCTGCGCGGAAGCGTTCCTGCGGCGTGGCACACCCCTGCGTGCATGGCCGTTGCCAGTTTCCGCCACTGGCCAGTTCCCAACACCCAAACGCAGAACGGGCCGCAATGCGGCCCGTTCTTTCTCGCAAGCGCGGGCAGGCCGGCTTACTTCAGCTTGGCGTCCGCGCGCAGTGCCTCGGCGCGGTCGGTCTTCTCCCACGAGAACGCGGTGGCCTGGTGCTGGGCGCCGGTGCCGTCGGTGTAGGTGAAGGCCTTCGGGGTGCGGCCGAAATGGCCGTACGAGGCGGTCTGCTGGTACATCGGGTGGATCAGGTCGAGCATCTGGATGATGCCGAACGGACGCAGGTCGAAGTGCTTGCGGATCAGCTTCTCGATCTTGTCGTCGGCGATCTTGCCGGTGCCGAAGGTGGTGACCGAGATCGAGGTCGGCTCGGCCACGCCGATGGCGTAGGAGACCTGCACTTCGCAGCGGTCGGCCAGGCCGGCGGCGACGACGTTCTTGGCGACGTAGCGCGCGGCGTAGGCGGCCGAACGGTCGACCTTGGACGGATCCTTGCCGGAGAACGCGCCGCCGCCGTGGCGCGCCCAGCCGCCGTAGGTGTCGACGATGATCTTGCGCCCGGTCAGGCCGCAGTCGCCCACCGGCCCGCCGATCACGAACTTGCCGGTCGGGTTGATGTGGAACTTGGTGCCCTTGTGCAGCCACTTGGCCGGCAGCACCGGCTTGAGGATTTCCTCGCGCACGGCTTCGACCAGGTGCTTCTGCTTGATGTCCGGATCGTGCTGGGTGGACAGCACCACCGCGTCGATGGCGGTCGCCACGCCGTCTTCGTAGCGCAGGGTGACCTGGCTCTTGGCGTCCGGGCGCAGCCACGCCAGCGGCGAGTTCTTCTTCTTGCGCACCTTGGCCTGCTGTTCGACCAGGCGGTGCGACAGGTGGATGGCGGCCGGCATGAAGCTGTCGGTCTCGCGGGTGGCGTAGCCGAACATCAGGCCCTGGTCGCCAGCGCCCTGTTCTTCCGGCTTCTTGCGGTCCACGCCCTGGTTGATGTCCGGCGACTGCTTGCCGATCAGGTTGAGCACGCCGCAGGTCTCGCCGTCGAAGCCGACGTCGGAGCTGTTGTAGCCGATGTCCAGGATCACCTTGCGGGTCAGCGCTTCCAGATCGATCCAGGCGCTGGTGGTGATTTCGCCGGCGACGATCGCCACGCCGGTCTTGACCAGCGTTTCGCAGGCCACGCGCGCGCGCTTGTCCTGGGTCAGGATCGCGTCGAGCACCGCATCGGAGATCTGATCGGCGATCTTGTCCGGGTGGCCTTCGGAGACCGACTCGGAGGTGAAGAGATAGCTGGACATCGCGGCTATATCCTTGTATTCGGATGAAAAGATGGAGGCGAATGATACACGGGCGCCGGGCGGCGTGCATGCTGCCCGGGGCGGACGTTGCCCAAGGTTAACCGGTTGGCGCGCCATGGTGCGCCCGTCACCTTGCCGTAGTCAGATTGCAAGATCGGTGTCGCCGCCGCGGCCGAAGCTGTGCGCAGTCAGCAAGGGGGCTTGCCGTGCTCGCACTCGAACGCCGTCTTCAGGACCGCTATCCGCACTGGTTTGCCGGACGCCGCTCGCGGCTGGTCCGGCCATTGCTGCGCGGCCTGCAGAAATGGTCGGGACTGGACGCGCTGGACGCGTTCCTGGAGGCCAACCGCGACCTGCGCGGGTTCGCCCTGGTCCAGGCCGGGCTGGATTTCCTGCAGGCCCGCTACGTGGTTGCACCGACCGCCGCCGAGTGCATCCCGGCGCGCGGGCGCCTGCTGATCGTCGCCAATCATCCTTCCGGGGCGCTGGATGCGCTGGCGCTGCTGGACTGCGTGGGCCAGGTGCGGCGCGACGTGAAGATCGTCGCCAACGATTTCCTGTGGGCGCTGGAAGGCCTGCGCGACCTGCTGCTGCCAGTGCGCATCCTCGGCGGCGCACCGTCGCCGGCCAGCGTGCGGGCGATCGAGCAGGCGCTGGCGCAGGAGCAATGCGTGATCGTGTTCCCGGCCGGCGAGGTCTCGCGGCTGGGCTGGGGCGGCGTCGCCGACGGGCGCTGGCGCCGCGGCTTCCTGCGCTTCGCTCTGCGCACCGCCGCGCCGGTGCTGCCGGTGCGCATCCACGCACGCAATTCGGCGCTTTTCTACGGCGCCTCGGCGCTGTTCAAGCCGGCCGGCACCGCGCTGCTGGCGCGGGAGATGTTTGCCCGTCGCGAGCGCCGCATCGCGCTCAGCCTGGGCCGCGCCCGCGCGCTGCCGCAGGATCTGCCCGAAGCCGAACTGATGCGGCGCCTGCGCAGCGAGCTGTACGCGCTCGGCCGCAGCGGCGGGCAGGCCGCGCCGAGCGAGGAGGCGCTGGTCGCCGCCGAGGATCCGGCGCAACTGGCCGTGGAAGTGGCCGGTTTGCGCAGCCTCGGCCACACCCTGGACGGCAAGCAGATCCGCGTCGGCCGGCTGCGCGCCGGCTCGGCGCTGCTGCGCGAGATCGGCCGCCTGCGCGAGCTGACCTTCCGCGCGGTGGGCGAGGGCACAGGCCGGCGCCTGGACCTGGACGACTACGACACCTGGTACGAGCACATCGTGCTGTGGGACGGCGCCGCCACCCGCGTGGTCGGCGCCTACCGGGTCGCCCGCGGTGCACCGGTGCTGGCCGAGCGCGGCCTGGCCGGCTTCTACACCGCCGAACTGTTCCGCTACGGCGAGGGCATGCTGCCGCGCATCGCCGCTGGCATGGAACTGGGCCGCAGCTTCGTGGTGCCGGATTACTGGGGCAGCCGCAGCATCGACTACCTGTGGCAGGGCATCGGCGCCTATCTACAGGACCATCCGCAGGTGCGCTACCTGTTCGGCGCGGTGTCGATCAGCGCCGCGTTGCCGTACGCGGCGCGCGAGCAGATCGTGGCCTACTACGCCCGCTACTACGGCGACGCCAGCGGCGAAGCCGCCTCGGCGCGGCCGTTCCCGTATCCGGAAGCGCCGCCGGCGTTCGACGAACTGGACGCCGACACCGCCTTCAAGGTGCTCAAGGGCAACCTCGACGCGCTGGGCGCGGCGGTGCCGATGCTCTACAAGCAGTACACCGATCTGTGCGAACCCGGCGGTGCGCGCTTCCTCGCCTTCGGCGTGGACCCGGCGTTCAACGACGCCGTCGACGGCCTGATCGAGCTGGATCTGCAGCGCATCCGCAGCAAGAAGCGCGCGCGCTACCTCGAACGTCCCCGCAACGAAGCAGAGGTGGTGGCATGAGTCCGCTCAACAGCCTGGCACCGCGCCGCGCGGTGTTCGTCTCCGATGTGCACCTGGGCGCGCCGCATTGCCACGCACGCGAGCTGGCCGACTTCCTCGGCGGCCTGCGCTGCGACCAGCTGTATCTGGTCGGCGACATCGTCGACTTCTGGTGGATGGCGCAGCGCCGCGCGGTGTGGAGCGCGGCGCACCAGCGCGTGGTCGATGCGCTGCACGCGCTGGCCCGCGGCGGCACCGAACTGATCTACGTCCCCGGCAACCACGACCGGCCGATCCGCCGTTTCTGCGGGCTGGCGCTGCCGGCGATGCAGGTGCGCCGGCGCGCGGTGCACGCCACCGCCGACGGGCGCCGCCTGCTGGTGGTGCACGGCGACGACTACGACAGCGTGACCCAGTTCGGCGGCCTGCAGGAGAAGTTCGGCGACTGGCTGTACTACCGCATCCTCACCGGCAATCAGCTGACCAACCGCGTGCGCCGCCGCCTGGGCATGCGCTACTGGTCGCTGGCGGACTACCTGAAGCGGCAGAGCAGCGCCGCCGAGCGCTACATCGAGCGCTTCGTCACTGCCGGTCTGGACGACGCGCGCCGCCGCGGCCTGGACGGGGTGATCTGCGGCCACGTGCACCGCGCCGGGCTGTTCGAGCGCGACGGTCTGGTCTACGCCAACGACGGCGACTGGGTCGAAAACCTCACCGCGCTCGCCGAAGAGGCCGACGGCACCCTGCGCCTGCTCTCGCACCGCGGCGACGTGCTGCGCGAACTGCCGCCGCGCCTGCGGCTGGTGCAGGAGAACGTCTGGCCGCGCGCGGCCTGAATCAGCCGATCGTGCCAGGCGGCGCTGCACAGCCTGGCGCGTGACTGGCAGGTCGTGCGTTCGACTGCTGCCGCGCCTGCGCGCCGCAGTTGCCCTTGTCGCGAATCGCCCTGCGCGTGGCACCGCCGTCCTTGCAGTGGACGGAAGCGTAGAACGCGGTGTGACCGCTATTCCACGATGACCCGTGTGTAGTGTGCATCACCACCGCGCGCGCTTGCCCGGCTTCCGTGGCATCAGGTCTACTGCGATGCGTCGGCGCGACATGCCCTGGCAGGAACCCACGTTCGCGCCCGGGCCTCACGCTGATCCATGTCGCTGCGGCGCGCGTGCGCCGCATCCCGATCAGTTCTGGAGTTGTGGAGACCGTGAAACCAGGGAAGGCGTTGTGCGGCCGGTCGCGCAGATCCATGGGGACATGGTTCGGCTTGGCCTGGTCCGCCGTTTCTGGCGATTCCGTCCAGGCGAACGTCACCGCGCCTGGCACGCGGCCGCGGACATGCCTGCGATGGGCGTGCCTGGGCGTCCTGCTCGCGGCGAGCGCGGCCGCGATTGCGCAGAACACGATCTATGGCTGCGCGGAGCCCGCCGCGCCGCGTCCGCTTCCCGATCCGCTGCTGTGCGTGCAGCAGGCGGGCGTGTCGACGCCGCACTCGGCGGGCGATGCGCGGGTCGAGGCATTGTTCGCACGTGCCAAGCAGCAACTCGACGGCGGCCGCTTCGACGCCGCCGAGCAGGCGCTGGATTGCGCGCAGGCCAACCTCGGCGATGCCGGCGGCGCGCGCTTCCGCTACGAGCTCACCCGCCGCCGCGGCATTCTCGATTTCCGCCGCGAACGCCTGCCGCAGGCGCTGGCGCGCTTCGAGTGCGCGGCCACGCTGTCCCGCTCGCTGCACGACCGCATGGGCGAGGCGCGCGATCTGAACAACGTCGGTGCGGCGCTGCGCCGCCTCGGGGATTTTCGCGGTGCCCTGCGCAACCTGACGCTGAGCCTGGACATCCAGCGCGCGCGCGGCGCGGTCTCTGCGTCCGTGCTGACCAATATCGCCGACGTGTATCGCGAACTGCGCGAGTCCGACACTGCGATGCGTTACTACCGCGATGCGCTTGCCGCCAACCGCGCGCAGGGCGACGCCATCGAGGCCGCGCACGTGCAGGAAACCATGGCCGAGCTGGCGCTCGACAGCGGCGACACGCCGCAGGCGCTGGCCTGGCTGCAGGAGGCGCTTGCCGTGTACCGGGCGCAGGGCCGCCGCGTGTACGAACTGCGTGTGCACGATGGCCTGATCCGCGCGGCATTGGCGCTCGGCGACGTCGCGCAGGCGCAGCGCTGGAGCTCCAGTGCGCTGGCGCTCGCCGAGGCATGGGCGCTGCCGCTGCCGTCCGCGCTGCAGTTGCAGCTGGCGCGGACCGCCCGCCTCGAAGGCAACGCGGCCGCCGCCGCGGCCCGCCTGCGCGCGGCGCTGGCGGCGGCCGCCGGCGGCGATCCGGTGCGGGTGCCGTTGCTGGAGGAGTTGGCGCGGCTGCAGGAAAGCAGTGGCGAGACGGCGGCGGCCATCGCCACGCTGCGGCGCGCGAATGCGGAGGCCGCGGCGCTGGTCCGCGCGCAGCACGATCGCCAGTTGGACTGGCTGCGGGTCCGCTTCGACACCGCCGAAAAGCAGCGCACCATCGATGCCCTGCAAAGCGAGAACCGCCTGCGCCAGGTCCAGCTGCGCCAACGCACGTTGCTGCTGTGGCTGGCATTGGTGTCCGGCGTCGCCGCCGCGCTCGGCCTCTGGCTGTGGCTGCAGCGTCGCCGCCAGCGCGAACGTTTGCTGCAAGCCGCACGGCAGGTCCGCCACGAGGAGCAACTGGCCCGCTATCGGCGAGAGGCGGACGCGCTGGCCGAGGATCGCAGCCTGCTGCAGACCCTGCTCGACAGCCGCGAGGACGCGCTGTGCCTGCTCGATGCCGAAGGCCAGGTCCTGGCCACCAATCGTGCCGGCCGCCTGCTGCTCGGCGGTGCGGACGACGCCGAACCGGTCGGGCAGCCGGTGTTCGCCTGCGTTGCCGAGGGCGACCGCCCGGCGTTGCAGGCGGCGCTGGAGCGGATGGAGGACAGCGCCGCGCAGCGCCTGGAGATCGTCGCACGGCATGGCACGCCGCTCGCCGTGACCTTCACGCCCTGGCGCGGCGGCGATGGGCTGGTCGTCCTCGGCCTGCAGGAACGCGACCGTGGCGCGGTGGCGGACACCGCGCAGGCCGAGCACACGCCAGCGGAGGTCGCCGCGCCTGCGTTGCGCGATGCCTTCCGGCGCGCGCTGGTCGACCTGATGCTGGCGGTCATCGACACCTGGGAGCGCGCCACCGCGACCGGTCGCCTGGAGTTGGCCGAGCGCAGCCGGATCTGGCGCGTGAACATCGACGACGGCCGCCTGCGAGCGCGGGCGATGGAGCGCTACCTGGCGGTCTCCAAATTGCCTAGCAACCCGCGCTGGCGGGACGTGCTGCGCTCGGCCTATTTCGTGCTCGCGCACTGCGGAGAGCTGTCGGCGGAGGCGCGCGCCGCCTTGCAGTCGAGGATCGACACGGTGCTGGCCTACACCCGTCGGGACGCGCTCGGCTGAGCAAGCCCGGCACTTCTCCTGCCGGCGATCGTCGGCTGCGCTAACCGGCGAGCGCGCCTGCATGGTGCGTCAGCGCCCGCGCTTGGCCGGGCAGACCACGCAGGCGCCCTTCAAGCCTTGCTCCATGCGGTAGGCGCTGTGGTGGTCGCGTGCCAGGAAGGTCGTCGGGCCGAGCACGATGGGCTTGGCCGAGCGCGACGGCGCCACCACCTCGCAATAGGCGGCGATGGTGTTCAGCGTATTGGTGTACGGCTCGTGGCTATCGACCACGCCGCACTTGTCCATCGTCTGCCGCAATTGCTCGCCGTCGAAATCGAATTTCACCACCACCTCCGGTTCCTGGCTCTCCTCCAGGCACCAGTCCGGCGGCAGGGTGTCGTGGCCGTGGGCGATCAGCGGCAAGGTCAGCAGGGCCGCGGCAAGGGCGGCATGGAAGACGGAACGGCAGGCAGGCATCGGAACCTCGCAATGCGCAGAAGAAGAGTCCGCAGCCTACGAGCGGGGCTGCGGCCGATGCCAGCGCATCCGCGGGTATAGACCGGGAATAAATCCTCCTAAGGTATTGATTCTCCGATGGTGGCAACGCGCCGCGCTGCCGGCTCGCGCGTCCGCGGCCCGCCGTGCTTGCGCCGTGGCCCCGGCAATTCGACCCGATTCGCTCCCGTGGCGACCCGGGTTTGCCCTCGTGCCGCGGCGGCGGCCTGCCTAGCCTGAAATCGCCGGATCGCACCGAGTGCCGATGCGGCGGTGGCCATATCCCCCGGGGGCGATGCACGCAACCCCAGCCATCTCCAATCCCTTCCTTATAGCGAGAGAACGCTCATCATGAAGAAGAAGCTCCTTGCCGCAACCGCTCTGCTGGCGGGCAGTGTCGTCGGCGCCCCTGCGCTGGCGGCGGAAAACCCGGTGGACCAGGCCGGCATCCAGCACAACATGTACCTGGGCTGCCTGATGGACGCCAATGCCTCGCCCGACGAAGCCCTCACCGTCGTGGTCAAGACGTGCGGTTACAACCCCGGCATGCCGCTGGAGCGGTTCATCGCCACGCAACAGCCCATCATCGATGCGGTCGATCCGACCCGGCCGATGACCGACAACCTGGCCGGGTTGCGCCAGCAGCTCAGTGCCTACGAATTCTCGTTCATCGTGCGGATGGACCAGATCATCGAGAACGCCGAGGACATGGATGCGGCGGCGGTGCAGTTCGAGGAACTCGAGAAGGAAGCCATGGCACGGCTCGATCCTGCCTCCAGGAACGGCGCGCTGGTGCTGGGCGGGCTGAGCGTGGCCAAGCATTCCAACCGCTACTGGGCCAAGGTCGCGGCAGCGCATGGCGAGACCACGGCTGGCGACGCCACCGCGAAGAAGAAGGGGCGCTTCTGGCGATGGCTGGCCGTCGTCGGTTCGGACGTGGTGGGTTTCCTGCTCACCGAAAACCCGGTCACCGCGGCCACCACCTCCAGCACCGTCTACGACATCGTGTTCTGACCGGGCTGCAGCCCGCTCCGCTGGAAGACCGCTGCATCGTGCCGTGCGCCGATGCGGCGGTGACCGCCTGCCCGTGACCCATGTGGGTCCTGGCCCACTCATCCCCGTTCAATGAAGAGAATGCACATGAAGAAGCACTTTGTCGCAACCGCCGCCCTGCTGGTCGGCAGCGCCGTCGGTCTCCCCGCGCTGGCCGCGGAGAATCCCATGGACCACGCCGGCGCCCAGCACAACATGTACCTCGGTTGCCTGATGGACTTCAATCCCTCGCACGACCAGGCCCTGACGCTGCTGGTCAAGAAGTGCGGCTACGCCCCGGGCATGCCGCTGGAGCAGTTCATCGCCACACAGCAGCCGATCATCGATGGGATCGACCCGACGCGGTCGGTGACCGAAAACCTGACGGGATTGCGCCAGCGGTTCAGTGCCGAGGAATTCGCATTCGTCGTGCGGATCGACCAGATCGTCGAGAACGCCGACGACCTGGAGGCCGCCGCAGCGCAATTCGAGGAGCTGGAGCGGGACGCCCTGGCGAAGCTCGATCCCACCTCCAGGAATGGCGCGTTGATCCTGGGTGGATTGAGCGTGGCCAGGCACTCCACACGCTACTGGTCCAGGCAGGCGGCCGAAAGCGGTCAGTTCGCGGCAGAGGGCGGCACCTCGAAGAGGAAGGGACGATTCTGGAAGTGGCTGGGCGTCATCGCAGCCGACGTGATCAGCTATTTCCAATCGGGGAATCCCGGCACGGCGGCCACGTCCTCCGACGATGCATATACCCTGTTCTTCGAGGCATTCGGATTCTGATCCAGGCGCTGCCTGGGTAGGGAAGGGCATCCTGATGGGGTGCCTTTCCACAGAGGGAGCGACGTCAGCTCATCCGCTTTGCTGCGACTCGGCGTGGACATGCCGTTGTCGTCGCAGGAGCGGCTTCAGCCGCGACAGGCGTTACCTGTGGCGTCTCGCCACAGCTAACGCCGCTCCTGCAAATGGCCTTCCCTCGTCATCGGAGATGCCCTTGCAGTCGCAGCGGCGCTTTCGCTTGAAGCGCTTGGCAGGATCGGCGTCAGGCCGAACTGCCCGTGCCGTGTGTTGTACACCTGCGACAGCAGCAAACGAACGACTGTCGCGCCACTGCCACGGCCACGCACCCATTCCCGCATCGCTGCTAGCATCGGCCGATGGATTCCCTCACCCAGATCGTGCTCGGCGGCGCCATTGCCGCCGCCATCGCCCCGGCCGCACATCGGCGCGCGGCACTGCTTGCCGGCGCCGCGCTCGGCACCCTGCCGGATCTCGATGCGCTGATCCTGCTGCCGCTGACCCGCGATCCGGTCACGCTGATGACGGTGCATCGCAGCGTCAGCCATTCGCTGTTCGTGCTGCCGTTGCTCGGCTGGCTGATCTGGTGGCTGTTCCGGCGCTTCGGCCATGGACGCGTGGCCGAAGCGCCACACCGCTGGTTCTGGGCGATCCAGCTGGCGCTGATCACCCACCCGCTGCTGGATGCGTTCACCGTCTACGGCACGCAGCTGTGGTGGCCGCTGCGGCCATCGCCGACGATGTGGTCGAGCGTGTTCATCATCGATCCCGTCTACACGCTGTGGCTGCTGCTGGCCTGCGCCATCGCCTGGTTCGCCCGCGCGCGGCGCGTGGCGCAGCAGGCGTTGCTGGTCGGACTGCTGTTGAGCAGTGTCTACCTGGGCTGGTCGCTGCAGGCCAAGCAACTGGTCGACCGCGAGGCCGACCGCGCGCTGGCGGCGATGGGCCTGGCGCAGGCGCCGCGCTTCTCGGTGCCGATGCCGTTCAACACGCTGCTGTGGCGGGTGGTGGCGATGACCCCGAGCGGCTACGTGATCGGCGAGCGCTCGCTGGTCGCCGACCACGGGCCGATGCGCTTCCAGGGCTATCCTTCCAACACCCAGGCGCTGGCGCAGGTGCGCGACCTGCCGGCGGTGCAGCAGTTGAGCTGGTTCAACCGCGGCTTCATGCGCGCGCAGGTCAAGGACGGCGAACTGGTGCTCAGCGACCTGCGCATGGGCCTGGAGCCGGACTACAACTTCAACTTCGCGGTGGCGCGACAGCAGGGCGACGGCTGGGTGGCGATGCCGCCGCGGCAGCTGCAGGCCGCGTACCGGGCGCCGGTGGCACGTGGACAGATTGGTGCGGCGCTGGCGCGGATGTGGCAACGGATCTGGACCGAGCCGGCATCGCCCGCGCCGGTCGGTGCGCAGGTGCCTACCGCGGCGCCGTAAACGCCGCTCAATACACCGTCGCGTGCGCCTGCACGAACGAATAGAAGAACACCGCGTCCGGGTCGCTCTGCACCTGGGCCATTTCCCGGCGCATGCCGGCCACGGTCTCCTCATCCACCGCGCCGGCCTGCAGCAGCCGTTCGGCCGCCGACAGCAACAGTTCCTCCCAGAACCCGATCATGGTCTTGCGCCGCGCCGGCTCGCGGTTGTCCAGGTGCAGCGTCTTGATCTCGGTGCTGACGTCGCGATAGCCGCCGGCCAGCAACAGGTTGCCGAGCTTGGCGCCGACGAACGGGTCGCCGCCATGGTCGTACTGGAAGTCGTTGAACGCCATCCAGTAGCGCCACACGTTCGGCGAGTACGGATGCAGCAGGAACGAGGCGTTCATCACCTCGGTCACGTACACCGGCGACCCCGGTGCCAGCACCCGCCGCACTTCGCTGAGCACCCGCGCCGGCGACGGCACGTGTTCCAGCACCCAGCACAGGAACGCCGCATCGAAGCTGCGCGGCTGGAACGGCAGGTCGCCGGCGTCGGCCTGCTGCAGCGTGTAGCGGTCCTGGCACCAGGGCATGCGCTGCAGGTTGTCGCGCGCGGCCTGCAGTTGCGCCTCACTCAGGTCGATGCCGGTGACGTGCAGCTCCGGGAAGCGCCGCAGCAAGACTTCGGTCTGGGCGCCGACGCCGCTGCCCACTTCCAGCAGGCGCCGCGCGCCGGTGTAGTCGATCTGGTTGAACAGGGTGGCTTCCAGCAGCCGCGCCTGTTTCAGCAGGCGTGCCTGTTCGGTGTCGGAATAGCCGTGCAGATAGGTCGGGGTTTCGGGAGACGTGCCCATGGCGGTGCTCCAGGGAGAAGAAGACGTCAGGCGGCGGCGGACAAGGCCGGCGGCACCCCGGCGATCAGCGCATCGAAGTACTCGGCGGTCAGCGCCAGTTGCGCTTGTGCGCTCTCGGCGCGGTTGACCACGGCGCGGAACGCGGCGTTCTCGGGTTGATCCTTGGCATACCAGCCCAGGTGCTTGCGCGCGATGCGCACGCCCTGCACCTCGCCGTAGAACGCGTGCAGCGCCTGCAGGTGGCCGAGCAGGGTGTCGCGCACGAAGGTCAGCGACGGTGCCGGTCGCAGTTCGCCGGTGGCCAGGTAGTGCGCGATCTCGCCGAAGATCCACGGCCGGCCCTGCGCCGCGCGCCCGACCATCACCGCATCGGCGCCGGTCGCGGCCAGCACCTGCGCCGCCTTCTGCGGCGAATCGATGTCGCCGTTGGCGATCACGGGAATGCGCAGCATCGCCTTGATCTGGGCGATGGTCGCGTACTCGGCCTGGCCGCTGTAATGCTGGTCGCGGGTGCGCCCGTGCACCGCCAGCGCGGCGATGCCGCAGTCCTCGGCGATGCGCGCGATGACCGGGCCGTTGCGGTGGTCGCAGTCCCAGCCGGTGCGGATCTTCAGCGTTACCGGCACTGGCGAGGCCTTCACCACCGCGCCGAGGATGCGCGCCACCAGCGCCTCGTCGCGCATCAGCGCCGAGCCGGCCCAGGCGTTGCACACCTTCTTCGCCGGGCAACCCATGTTGATGTCGATCAGTTGCGCGCCGTGGTCGGCGTTGTAGCGCGCGGCCTCGGCCAGTTGCTGGGGTTCGGTGCCGGCGATCTGCACGTTGACCGGGTCCGGCTCGCCGGCGTGGTCCATGCGCTGCAGCGACTTGCGGGTCTGCCAGAAGCGCGGATCGGAGATGGTCATTTCCGACACGGCCAGGCCCGCGCCCAGCCGCTTGCACAGCAGCCGGAACGGCTTGTCGGTGACCCCGGCCATCGGTGCCAGGATCACCTTCGGTTCGATCGTGTAGGGGCCGATACGCATGCCGCTAGTGTAGCGGGGCGCATGCGCTGGCGGGCCGGGCGGCCCGCGCGGCCGTCAGCGCATCAGCTGGTACAGCTCGAAACCGTTGTCCTTGCCGTCCAGGATCAGCAGCAGTTCGTCCGGGCCCAGCGCGACCAGGCGGCCGACGCTGTTGCCGTGCGTGCCGTCGGAGGCATGGCCGCGCACGTAGGCCGCTTCAGGCTCGTCGTTGACCGTGCTGGCGCCGAGGAAGGCCAGCTCATGGCTGCCGGCGGACAGCGGATACAGCGTGCCGCTGCGGCGCTGCGAGCCGCTGGTCTTGCTCAGGTGGTAGCCGCAGGGATCGCGGCGGATCTCGGCCTTGAAGTAGGGATAGGCGTAGGCGAAGTGCGGTTCGACCTGGATCGAGCGCACCTTCCAGCGGCCTTCCAATGTGCCCGGCTGCTGCGGCGTCTGCGCGCGCTGCAGCAGGGTCCGCGCCAGCGCCGCGCCCTTCTCCTGCTCGGCATCGTCGTAATGCGCCGCGATCACCTGCTGCAGCCGTTCGGCGGAGACGGTCACCGCGGCGCGGTCGGCGTCGGCGGCCAGGCTGTTCCAGTCGCAGCGCGGTGCCGCGGCCGCGGACAGCGGGAGCAGCAGTGCGCACAGCGCGGCGAACGGGCTGACGGAACGGCGGGGCATCGGCAACTCCTTGTCGGATGCGTGGCCGGCGCAGCGCCGGCGCTGGTTTGTGATGGCAGGCAACGGCGACGGCCGGCACCGTCGCGCCGATCGCTCAGCCGGCCTCGGGCGTCAGCCGCGGCATCGATGCCGCCGCGCCTTCGGCCTCGGTGGAGCGCGCCGCGTAGTGGTTGGCGAAGCGCACGTGGGTGGCGAACGCGGCGTTCGGCGACTGCGCCAGCGACGCCACCAGGGCACCGTTGAAGGCGTCGCCGGCACCGGTGGTGTCCACGGTATGCGCGGTTTCGGCGCCGATCCGGTAGTAGGGCTGGGTGTCGCCGAGCAGGCGCTCCTCGGGGTGCGAGATGAACGCACCGACCGCGCCCAGCGTCACCACCACGGTGCCGCCCGGCAGCAGCTTGCGGCACAGCGCGTGCAGGCTGCCGCCATCGGTGGCGGCGACGTCGTCGGCGTCCACGCGCACGCCGACATGGCGGGCGAGCAGGGCGGCGAACTCGGTTTCGTTGGGGGTCAGCACGTCGGCCAGCTTGAGCAGGCCGATGCTGGTCTGCGCATTGGCCGGTGCGGCGTTGAGTACGGTGGTCAGGCCGGCCTCGCGGGCCAGCGCCAGGGTGCCCTCGATGGTCTCGATCGGCGATTCCAGCTGCGCCAGCAGCACCCGCGCCGAGCCCAGCAGCGGGCGCTGCGCCTGCACGAAGTCCAGGCTCAGCGCGGCGTTGGCGCCGGCGCCGATGACGATGGTGTTGCGGCCGTGGCCGTCGACGTAGATGCCGCCGGTGCCGGTCGGCTCGCTGCTGGCCTCGGCGACCAGGGCGATACCGTCCTGCGCGGCCAGGCCGCGCGCCATCGCGCCGCCGGCGTCGTCGCCGAGCGCGCAGACGAAGCTGGTGCGCGCGCCGGCACGCGCCGCCGCCACCGCCTGGTTGAAGCCCTTGCCGCCGGGGCCGGTGCTGTAGCGGCCGGCGATGGTCGCCCCCGGTGCGGGCAGATTCTCGCAACGCCACACATGGTCGACATTGAACGAACCGACGACGATGACCGAACTCATAGGCATGTACTGCTTCTCGACTGGAACTGAAAAAAAGAAAGACGGGTGCGGCGGATGCCGCGGCCGGATCAGGCGAAGTGCGACAGCACCCCGGCGATGGTCGCGGTCATGAAGGTGGCGATCGAGCCGCCCAGCACCGCACGCAGGCCGAAGCGGGCCAGGTCATGGCGGCGTTCGGGGGCCAGTCCGCCGATGCCGCCGATCTGGATCGCGATCGAACTGAAGTTGGCGAAGCCGCACAGCGCGTAGGTGGCGACCAGCCGGCCTTCCGCGCTCAGGCTCACGCCCGGCACCTGGCCCTGGACGATACGCGACAGCTCGGTATACGCGACGAACTCGTTGATGACCACCTTCTGGCCGATCAGCGAACCGACCGTGGTCGCATCCGGCCACGGCGTGCCGATCACCCAGGCCACCGGCGCCAGCACGTAGCCGAAGATGGTGGACAGGTTGGTCGGGCGGCCGATCACGCTGGCCAGGCCGGTGACGTCGCCGATCCAGGTCAGCGGCGCATTGACCAGCGCGATCAGGGCGATGAACGCCAGCAGCATCGCGCCGATGTTCAGCGCCAGGCGCAGGCCGTCGCCGGCGCCGGCGGCGGCGGCATCGATCACGTTGCTGGTGGTCTTCTCCACTTCCATCTTGACCGTGCCGCGGGTCAGCGGCGTGCCGGTCTCCGGGATCAGCAGCTTGGCCACCACCAGCGTCGCCGGCGCGGCCATGATGCTGGCCGCCAGCAGATGCTTGGCGTAGAACGCCTGCTGCGCCGGATCGCCGCCGCCGAGCATGCCCACGTAGGCCGCCAGCACGCCGCCGGCGATGTGCGCCATGCCGCCGATCATCATCGTCAGCAGTTCGGACTCGGTCATGCGCGGGATGTACGGACGCACCGTCAGCGGCGCCTCGGTCTGGCCGATGAACACGCTGGCGCAGACGCTGGTGGTCTCGGCGCCGGACACGCGCATCACCTTGGTGATCGCCCAGGCCATCACCCGCACCACCGCCTGCATCACCCCCAGGTGGTACAGCACGCCCATCAGCGCGGAGAAGAAGATGATGGTCGGCAGCACCTGGAAGGCGAAGATGAAGCCGTAGGTCTTGGTGTCGAGCAGGCTGCCGAAGATGAAGCTGGAGCCTTCGTTGACGAAGCTCAGCACCTTGACGAACACCTGGCCGAGCCAGTCGAACACCTCACGGCCGCCCGGGACCAGCAGCACCAGCGAGGCGAACCCGATCTGCAGGACCAGGCCGGTCGCGACCAGCTTCCAGTCCACCGCGCGGCGGTTGTTGGAGAACAGCCAGGTGATCCCGATCAACACCGCCAAACCGAACAGGCCGAAGCCGATCCTTCCCAATCCCTCGACCATCTGCGTCCCCGGTCCCCGACCAAAGACGGGAAGCCTAGTGCAGGGGGTGACGGCCGGCAAGGCGAGGCGTGTTCAGTCGGGGGATTCGGGATTGGGGATTGGGGATTCGCAAGAGCGGGGCGCCTGGCTGCCGACGGCGTGGCGGCGCCGACGGGGCCTTGCGGCAGCGCCGCTACACTGTGCGGCCGCCCGCCGGCCGTGCCGCGGGTTCGCTCAGCAGGAGGAGTTGCCATGCAATACCGTCGCCTCGGTGCCACCGGGCTGCAACTGTCGGCGCTGTCGTTCGGCGCCTGGATCAACTTCGGCGGGCAGACCGGCCGCGACGAAGCGCGCAATCTGATCGCCGCCGCCTGGGACCACGGCATCAACTTCTTCGACAACGCCGAGGTCTATGCGCACGGCCGCGCCGAGCAGGTGATGGGCGACGTGATCGCCGACCTGCGGCTGCCGCGCGACGGCTTCTGCGTGTCCAGCAAGGTCTACTTCGGCGCCGTCGAGTCGCCGCGCCCCACCCAGCGCGGGCTGTCGCGCAAGCACGTCACCGACGCCTGCCATGCCGCGCTCAAGCGGCTGCGGGTGGAGTATCTGGATCTGTACTACTGCCACCGCCCCGATCCGGACACGCCGGTGGAGGAAACCGTGCGCGCGATGGACGCGCTGATCCGCCAGGGCAAGGTGCTGTACTGGGGCACCTCCGAATGGCCGGCCGAGCGCATCCGCGAGGCGGCGCAGGTGGCGCGCGCGCTGGGCCTGCACGGGCCGTCGATGGAGCAGCCGCAGTACAACCTGCTGCATCGCGAGCGCGTCGAGCAGGAATACGCGCCGCTGTACGCCGAACTCGGCCTGGGCACCACCATCTGGTCGCCGCTGGCCTCGGGCCTGCTGACCGGCAAGTACAACGACGGCATCGATCCGGCCTCGCGACTGGGCCAGGAGCGCAATGCCTGGCTGCAGCAGGAGGTGATCGGGCCGCCGGCGCAACGCCGGGTCGAGCGCGCGCGCGCCTTCACCGCGCTGGCCGCGGACGAGGGCGTGGCGCCGGCGTCGCTGGCGATCGCCTGGTGCCTGCGCAACCCGCACGTGTCCACGGTGATCCTCGGCGCCAGCCGGGTGTCGCAGCTGCTGGAGAACCTGGCGGCGCTGGAGCTGGCCGCGCGCGACGACGCGGCGTGGTGGGAACGGGTCGACGCTGCGGTGCGTTGACGACGGCATGCGCTTGCGCCGCCGCAGTGCAGCGGTGGCGCGGCGGCGAAGACGTCGATGTGTGGCGATCTTTGGAATCTTTCGTGGCCGGGATTTCGATCGGGATTGCGAATCGAATCGGGCGAGAATGGGTCTTGATTAAGTATTGAGAATCATTATCATCTCGATGCACCCCGTGGATGGAGTTCGACCATGACCGCTCAACCCGTGCTGTTGCGTCACCCCGAGACCCTGAGCCTGCGCGAGCGCACCGTGCCGCGCGCCGTGCCGGCCGAAGAAACCATCAGCAGCCAGGCGCTGCTCAAGGGCCGCCGCGAAGTGCTGATCCAGCACGGCGACCGCGTCTATCGTCTGCGCCACACCAGCAACGACAAGCTGATCCTGACCAAGTGATGCCCTCCGGCCGCCGCGCGCGGCCGGTCCCCCCGCCCGATCTGCCACCACCTGGCCCACGCCCCTGCGCGTCGGCCGCGGCCGCCTCGCAGTCGCGATCCTTCTCTCCCCCTCGGCCAGGCGCGGACCCCGCGCCGTGCCGGTCGAGGGTCTTCCGCGACCACCGATGCTCCCCATGTTCCGTACCGCCCCGCTCACCGGCGCGCTGTGGCTGGCCCTGGCCGCCGGCGCGCATGCCGCTCCCGCATCCGCCTCTGCCTCCGACGCTGACGCTGCCGCCAGTGCGGCGGCCGCCATCCGCGATTTCGATCGCCTGCAGGTCACTGCCACCCGCACCCAGCGCGCCATCGTCGACGTGCCCGGCAGCGTCGACGTGATCGACCGCGAACAGATGGACCGCACGTTGGTCCATGACCTGAAGGATCTGCTGCGCTACACGCCCGGCGTGTCCGCCACCGGCAACAGCGGCCGCTTCAGCGGCATCTCCGGCATCCGCATCCGTGGCCTGGACGGCAACCGCGTGCTGATCCAGACCGACGGCATCCCGGTCTCGGACACCTTCAGCTTCGGCAGCTACCTCAACGCCAACCGCAACTTCGTCGACATGGACACGCTCAAGCGCGTGGAGATCGTGCGCGGTCCGGCCAGCGCGCTGTACGGTTCGGATGCGCTGGGCGGGGTGGTCGCCTACGTCACCAAGGATCCGGCCGACTACCTGGCGCCGGGCAAGGACAGTTACGTCGGCCTGAAGTTCGGCTACGAGAGCGAGTGGAAGGGGTTGTTCGCCGGCGCGCTGGTCGCCTTCGGCGGCGACCGCTGGAGCGGCATGGCCGCGCTCAGCCATCGCCAGGGCCAGGAAAGCGAAACCCAGGGCGACAACCGCAGCATCGGCGCCGCCCGCACCGCGCCCAATCCGCTCAGCAGCGACGGCCGCAGCCTGCTCAGCAAGCTGGTCTACGCGCCCAGCGCCAATCAGCGCTTCAAGCTGACCGTGGAAGGCAACGAGGACTACTCGCGCATCGATGCGCTGAGCAACGTCACCGCCAGCATCCTGTCGCAGCGCGGCCGCGACCATCAGACCCGCGCCCGCGTGTCGCTGGCACACGAGGTGGACCAGCTCGACACGCTGCTCGCCGACGACCTGCAGTGGCAGCTGTACCGCCAGGATAGCCAGAGCCTGCAGCGCACCGACGAACGCCGCAGCAACGGCACGCTGCGGCACATGGAGCACGACTTCGACCAGCGCCTGTACGGACTGCAGGCGAATCTGCACAAGCGGGTCGATCAGGGGCGCATCGTGCACGACATCAGCTACGGCATCGACCTGTCGCACACCGACACCCACGAAAAACGCGACGGCCGCACGCTGAACCTGCGCACCGGCACGATCAGCAAGACCGTGGGCATGGAAACCTTCCCGGTCCGCGACTTCCCGATCACCGAGACGCGCAAGGCCGGCGCCTACCTGCAGGACGAGATCGCGCTGGCCGAGGGCCGCTTCAGCCTGACGCCTGCGCTGCGTGCCGACTATTACCGGCTGTCGCCGCAGGTCGATGCGATCTTCGCTACCGACAATCCCGGCGTGGCGGCGAAGAAGATCAGCGATCGCAACGTCTCGCCCAAGCTCGGCGCGATCTGGCGCCTGGACGACGCCTGGTCGTTGTACGCCAACTACGCGCACGGCTTCCGCGCGCCGCCCTACAACGACGTCAATATCGGCTTCACCAACCTGCTCATCGGCTACACCGCGATCGCCAATCCCGACCTGAAGCCGGAGACCAGTCGCGGCGCGGAGTTGGGCGTGCGCTACGCCGGTCCGGCGGTCTACGCCGGCCTGAGCGCCTACCGCAACGCCTATCGCGACTTCATCGAGTCCTACCGCTTCGTCGGCTTCAACGCCGACGGCTTGATGCTGTATCAATCGCGCAACGTCGACCGGGTGACCATCCGTGGCGTGGAGGCCAAGGCCGGTGTCGACGTCGGCGCACTCGATGCGCGCTGGGCTGGCTGGTCGCTGCAGGCCAGCGCGGCCTATGCGCGTGGCGACAACCGCACCGACGGCACGCCGCTCAATTCGGTGGATCCGCTGCGCGGCGTGCTCGGCCTGGGCTACGACCGCAACACCTGGGGCGCGCAACTGGTCGCCACCGCGGTGGCGAAGAAGCGCCGGCCGGAACTGCCGAGCTATTACACGCCGGCCGGCTACGCGACGCTGGACCTGCTCGCACACTGGCACTTCACCGAAGGCGCGCGGCTCGACGTCGGCGTGTTCAACCTGGCCGACCGCCGCTACATCGACTGGAACATGCTGCCCGGCGCGACCCTGGCCCGCAGCAGCGTGCTCGACCGCTACACCGGCGCCGGGCGCAACGTCTCGGTCAGCCTGGCGCTGGACTGGTAGCCCTACATGCGCATCGCTGCGCCAGCGCGTACCGGCCCGGAGCGGATCGCCGCGCCGCTGCCGCGCCCGGCGCAGCTGGCCGCACTGGGCACGGTGTTGTGTCTGTACCGCGCCCACACCGGCGCCGAACTGATCGGCTGGCGCCACGCCTGCAGCGTGGCCGCGCACCTGGATGTGGACAGCGATGGCGTGCTGGAGAGCCTGCGCTTCTACGATCGCCAGCAGCAGTGCTGCTGGCGCCTGTACCTGCTGCCCGACAGCGATTTCGTCGCCTGGGACATGCTGCTGTCGGCGCTGCCCGCGGCGCAGGATGCCGCCGACGGCGGCGTCGCCGAGCGGCTGTGGCGGCGTGTCGCCGGGCGCCTGCGCGGCGATGGCTGGCATGCGCGGGCGCTGCGCCTGCACGCGGCCGATGGCGTGCTGGCGGCCAGCGTCGCCGGCGTGTCGCCGCTCGGTGCCAGCATCGCCCGCCGCATCGCGCGCCTGGAGGCGGCCGAGGGCGATGTGCTGGTCGACGACTGCTGTTGCGCCCGCGCCGGACGCCCTGCGCCGCGCCCCGATCCCGAGCGGCCGTGGCCGCTGCTGCGGTTGTGAGCGGCCGCTGGCGTTTCCTCGTTTCCCATCAACCAAGACACCTCTCTCGATGAAGAAAGCTCCGCCCCTGCTCTGCACCCTGCTGCTTGCTGGCAGCCTCCCCGTCCACGCCGAGAGCGCCGACACGGCGCGCGACCGTGCCAGCATCCTGGCGATGCAGGGCGAGTACACGGTGGCGTTCGCCTTCGACGAGACCGTGCTGCTGCAACCCGGCTACGCGCGCGCCGCGCCAATGCGCAGCGGTGGCGACGAAGTGGTCATCGTGGTCGAGGACAGTCCGCGCAAGGTGGTGCTGCAGCATCTGCTGGTGGAGCCCAAGAGCGGGCACGTGACCAAGCACTGGCGCCAGGACTGGATCTACGAGGCGCCGCAGCGCTTCGAGTTCAGCGCCGACCAGACCTGGCAGGTGCGTCCGCTCGACGCCGCGACCACCCGTGGCGCCTGGACCCAGTGCGTGTACGAGGTCAGCGACGCGCCGCGCTACTGCGGCACCGGGCGCTGGGACTACGCCGATGGCCATCCGACCTGGACCAGCGACCTGAGCTGGCGTCCGTTGCCGCGCCGCGAGTACACCAAGCGCAGCGACTACAACGCGCTGGCGGTGGTCAACCGGCACACGCTGACCCCGGCCGGTTGGACCCACGAGCAGTTCAACACCAAGGTGCTGCGCAAGCCCGATGGCAGCCAGCAGGCCATCGCCCGCGAGTTCGGCTTCAACGACTACGTCAAGACCACGGCCGTCGACTTCGCCCCGGCCTACACCTACTGGAAGGCGACCCAGGGTTACTGGGCCAGGGTGCGCGCGCGCTGGGACGGCCTGCTCGGCAAGCCGCCGGGCGTGCAGCTGAAGACCAAGGTCGATGGCATGGCGATCATCGTGCCGCTGTTCGCGCAGGCCGAGGCGGTGCAACAGGGCAAGCCGGTCAGCGATGCGCAACTCGATGCGGTGTTCGCACAATGGACGGCGCCGGCGCCGGCCGCGCGCTGAGGCCAGTGCCGGCAACACAGCCAGGGTGGGGAAGGCGGCCGGGATGGCGTCTTCCCCTTTTTCTTGCGCGTGTCGCGTTCTTTCGAGACACCTTTCCGAGGCGCGACACGCGTTGCGGCCATTGTCGCCACGGACTGCCGTCGAGCGCCGGCGGCGACAGCATCACATGTCGCGCTCCTCCAATCCCCACTCCCGATTCCCCACTCCCGGCTCCTTCACTGCTCGCGCAGTGCCAGCGCCGGCGGCGTGCGCAGGATGCGGCGGGTGCCGGACCAGCCGGCTAGCAGGCTCAGCGCCACGCCACCGAGGCCGCCGAGCAGCAGCGCCGGCCACGGCGGCGACAGCGCGAGGTCGAAGGCCTGCCTGGCCACCACCACGCCGATGATCGCCGCCGCGCCGACCGCGAGGATCGCGGCGAGCAGGCCGAGCGCGCCGAACTCCACCAGCACCGCGCCGCGCAACTGCCCGCGTCGCGCGCCCAGGGTGCGCAGCACTGCGCTGTCGTAACGACGCTCGCCGGCGGTGGCCTGCAGGGCGGCCAGCAGCACCAGTGCGCCGGCCAGCAGGCTGAAGCCCATCACCAGTTGCACCGCCTGGGCGACGCGGTCGATGACCTCGCGCACCCGCTGCAGGATTGCGTCGATGTCCAGCAGCGACACGTTCGGATAGGCGCGGCTGAGCCCGCTCAGTTGCGCGGCCGAGGCGCGCGGCAGGTGGAAGGCGGAGATCAGGTTGTACGGCGCGTCCTGCACTGCGCCGGCGTTGAGCAGCAGGAAGAAGTTGACCCGGAACGAATCCCAGTCGGCCTTGCGCACATTGGTGACGGTGAAGCTGCGCTGCTGGTCGCCGAGCAGCAGGGTGATGCGGTCGCCGAGCTTGAGCCCGTAACGCTGCGCCCAGCCTTCTTCCACCGAGGCCTCGGCGGCGGTGCTGTCGGCGGCCCAGAAGCGTCCGGACAGCAGCCGGTTGGCAGCGGGGAATTCGTGCCGCCAGGAGAAGTTGATCGGCCGGTCGCTGCCATCGCCATCGTCCTCCGGCCCCTGCTCGCGGCGCTGCGGCGGCTTGCCGTTGATCGCCACCAGCTTGCCGGTGCTGAACGGCTCGACCTCCGCATCGGCGACACCGAGCGTGCGCAAGGTGCCGAGCACCTGCTCGGCCTGATCGGGCTGGATGTTCATCAGGAAGTAGTTCGGCGTGTCCGCCGGCAGCCGGTCGCGCCACTGCCCGAGCAGGCCGGGGCCGATCACCGCCAGCAACAGCAGGGCGCACAGCGACAGCGACAGGCCCACCAGTTGCACCACGCTCAGTGCGCGGCGCCGGGTCAGCGCCGCCAGGCCCAGTTTCCAAGGCCCGCGCAGCTGTCCCTGCAGTCGCCGCAATACCGCCAGCAGCACGCCGCCGACCGCCGCGGCCAGCGCCGCCAGCAGGGTCAGGACGCCCAGCACCCAGGCCGCCAGCACGCCGTCGCCGGTGGCATAGACCGCCAGCACCACGGTGGCGACCAGGGCGGCGGCGTAGACCAGCAGCGAGGTTGGCGGCAGTGCGGCGAAGCTGCGGTTGAGCACGCGCATCGGCGGCACGTCGCGCAGGCGCAGCAGCGGCGGCAGGCCGAAGCCGAGCAGCAGCAACAGGCCGATGCCGGCGCCGGCCAGCGCCGGTGTCGCCTGCGGCAGCGGCAGGCGGTCGGGAATCAGGCTGCCCAGCGCTTCGACCAGGCCGACCTGGGCCAGCATGCCCAGGCCCACGCCGAGTGCGCAGGCGGGGATCGCCAGCAGCAGCAACTGCACCGCCAGCGCACCGAGGATGTCGCGTTGGCACGCGCCCAGGCAACGCAAGACCGCGACCTGGTCGATGCGACGCAGGGCGAAGCGGTTGGCGGCCAGCGCGGTGGCGACGCCGGCCAGCAGCACCGCCAGCAACGCGGCCAGGGCCAGGAAGCGCCCGGCGCGGTCGAAGGCGCCACGTACGCCGCGCTGGGTGTCCTCGATGCCGACCAGGCGGTAGGCCTTGGCGCGTGGCGCCAGCCATTCGCGCAGGGCGGCGATCTCGCCGGGCGCACCGGCGAACATCAGTCGATAGGAAGCGCGGCTGCCGGGGCCGAGCAGACCGGCGGCATCGACGTCGGCGCGGTTCACCAGCAGCGGCGGCGACAACTGCATCAGCTCCCCGGAGGCATCCGGTTCGGCGCGCAGCACCCGGGTCACGCGCAGCGTGCCGGCGCCGAACTCCAGCGCATCGCCGAGCTTCAGCCCCAGCGCCTCGAGCAGGCGCGGATCGGCATACGCTTCGCCGCGCGGCGGCGGACCGGCGCGTTCGCTGCCGGCGCCGACGGTGTCGCGCGCGACCAGCAACGCGCCGCGCAGCGGATAGCCCGCGCCCACCGCCTTGATGTTGGCCATCTGGCTGGCGTCGCCATGGAACAGCACGCTGGGGAAACTGACCATGCGCGTACTGCGCAGCCCGCGCCGTTGCGCTTCCTCGGCGAAGGCGGCGGGGATGTCCTGGCGCCCGCTGACGCCGAGGTCGCCGCCGATCACCTCGGCGGCGCTGCCGGTCAGCGCCAGGGTCACCCGGTCGACCAGGGTGCCGACCGCGGTCATCACCGCCACGCCCAGCACCAGCGCGGCGAACACGGTCAGCAGATCGCCGGCGAACAGCTCGCGGCGCAGTGCGCGCGCGGCATGGCGCAGTACGTTCATGCGGCATCCGCCGCGTCGGCGGCGCGCAGGCGGCCGCCGTCGAGCCGGTAGCGGTGTTCGCAGCGCTGCGCCAGGCGCATGTCGTGGGTGACCAGCACCAGGGTGGTGTCGCTGCCTTCGTTGAGCGCGAACAGCAGGTCGCTGATCTGTTGCCCGGTGGCCTGGTCGAGGCTGCCGGTGGGCTCGTCGGCGAAGAGGATCCGCGGCCGCGCCACGAACGCGCGCGCCAGCGCCACGCGCTGCTGCTCGCCGCCGGACAGTTGCCGCGGGTAGTGCCGCGCCCGCGCGCTCAGCCCGACCGCCTCCAGTACCTCGCGCACCCGCGCCGGATCCTCGCGTCCGGCCAACTCCAGCGGCAGCGCGATGTTTTCCGCCGCGGTCAGCGACGGCAGCAGATGGAAACTCTGGAACACGAAGCCGACCTCGCGTGCGCGCAGCGCGGCGCGCGCTTCCTCGTCCAATGCGTTGAGCGACTGCCCGGCCAGCACGATCTCGCCGCGCGTGGGCAGGTCGAGGCCGGCCAGCAGGCCGAGCAGGGTGGTCTTGCCGGAGCCGGAGGCGCCGACGATGGCGACGCTGTCGCCTTCACCGATGGTCAATCCGACCTTGTCGAGAATGTGGACCGTACCCTCCGGTCCGCTGACGGATTTGCCGACATCGCGTACGTCGATGGCGATGCTGGCGCGAAGCGTGGGGGCCTGACTGTCGATGAGGGAATCTCCAATGCGTGGCGACGAGACGAGAAGCAAGCGGGCCTGGATGCGCCGCGCCTGGCTGCTGCTGGCATGGTGGGTGCTGCTGCCCGCCATCGCCTGTGCCAAAGGTGCGACGGGGCCGGTGCTGGTGCTCGGCGACAGCCTCAGCGCGGCGCACAACATCCCGGTGCAGTCCGGCTGGGTGGCCTTGCTGGACAAGCGCCTGCAGCAACAGATGCGGGCGCCACCGGCGGTGGTCAATGCCAGCATCAGCGGCGAGACCTCCTCCGGCGCGCTGACCCGCCTGCCGGCGCTGCTGCAGAAGCACCGGCCGTCGGTGGTGGTCATCGAACTCGGCGGCAACGACGCGTTGCGCGGGCTGAGCCCGGCCGAACTGCGCGGCAACCTGGAGAAGATGATCGTGCTCAGCCGTGACGCCGGCGCGAAGGTGCTGTTGCTGGGCATCGACGTGCCGCCGAACTACGGCCCGGGCTACCGCCAGCGCCTGCGCGCGGTCTACGCGGACCTGGCGAAGCAGTACCGGACCGGCCTGCTGCCGTTCCTGCTGGAGGGCGTGGCGCTGAACCCGGCGCTGATGCAGGGCGATGGCCTGCACCCCACCGCGGCGGCCCAGCCCAAGGTGCTGGACAATGTCTGGCCTCAGCTCAAGCCATTGATCGCGCAGTAGTTTTTTTGTTGCTCAGGCAGATGAAGCGGCCTTCACGCCACCACCACCGCCCATCCGGCATGTTTCACAAAGCTGAAGACTGAGGAAGCGTTATGCGTCAGACCAAGGAAACATCCGGGCTCGTGCTGGTCGTGGAGGACAACCGCAATATTTCCGAGATGATCGGCGAGTACCTGGAAGGCCGCGGGTTCGAAGTGGATTACGCCTGCGACGGCCTGGACGGCTACCGCCTGGCGGCGGAGAACAGCTACGACGTGGTGGTGCTGGACCTGATGCTGCCGCGTCTGGACGGCATCGAAGTGTGCCGCCGCCTGCGCAACGACGCGCGCAAGTCGACCCCGGTGCTGATGCTGACCGCGCGCGACACGCTCGACGACAAGCTCACCGGCCTGGGCTTCGGTGCCGACGACTACCTGACCAAGCCGTTCGCGATCCAGGAACTGGAAGCCCGCCTGCGCGCGCTGATCCGCCGCGAGCGCCGCCAGGTCGGCTCGGAAGTGCTGAAGGTGGCCGACCTGGTGCTGGATCCGGTGAGCATGCGCGCCACCCGCGCCGGCACCGAGTTGCAGCTGTCGCCGATCGGCCTGCGCCTGCTGACCATCCTGATGCGCGAATCGCCGCGCGTGGTCACCCGCCAGGAGATCGAGCGCGAGATCTGGGGCAACGGCCTGCCGGACTCGGACACCCTGCGCAGCCACCTGTACAACCTGCGCAAGATCATCGACAAGCCGTTCGACCGCCCGCTGCTGCACACCGTGCAGAGCGCCGGCTACCGCATCGCCGACATCGCCCAGCCGATGAGCTGAGGCAACGCCCGATCGTGGACCCCGCAGCGGCCCCTGTGAACGGGGCCGCTTGCACGAAAGGCTCACGATCGGCCTTCCTATAATCGCGGCAACGATCACGGATGCCGTATGCCGCACGGGTTGCCGCGCAAACTTCGCCTCGCCCTGATCGCCCGCATCGTGTTTGCGGGCTGTGTGGTCACGCTTGCCAGTTATCTGGTGGTCGCGATCGTGCAGCACTCGCTGGTCGGCTCGATCCTGAAGCAGGAGGCGCGCTACTACTGGCGCCTGCGCGCGCAGCTGCCGCAGCAGCCGCCGCCCAACAGCCACAGCCTGCGCGGTTATCTGGTGCCGGCCGGGCAATCCGATGCGGCGGTGCCTGCCGACCTGCGCGGGTTGGCGCCTGGTCTGCACGAGGATCGCCCCGGCGGCGAGATGGTGCTGGTCGACCAGACCGAGAGCGGGCGCCTGTACCTGGTGTTTTTGCGCGCACCGGCGCAGCGGCTGGCGTTCTGGTTCGGCGTGGTGCCGACGTTGCTCACCCTGATCGCGGTGCTGGTGGTGGCCTGGCTGACCTGGCGGGTGTCGCGGCGCTTGCTGTCGCCGATGAACTGGCTGGCGCGGCGGGTCTCGCGCTGGGATCCGCGGCATCCAGCCGCCGCCGAACTGGCCCCGGAAAACCTGCCGGCCGACGTACAGGGCGAGGCGCGGCAACTGGCCGCCGCCCTGCATGCGCTGGCCCTGCGCGTCACCGACCACGTCGCCCGCGAACGCAACTTCACCCGCGATGCCAGCCACGAGCTGCGCACCCCGCTGACGGTGATCCGCGTGGCCACCGACATCGCCATGACCGAGCAGGAACTGCCGCCGCGCCTGCACCGCAGCCTGCAGCGCATCCAACGCGCCGGCCGCGACATGGAGGCGGTGATCGACGCCTTCCTCATCCTGGCGCGGGAAGCGGACGTGGTGCCGCAGAGCGAACTCTTCGAGATCGCCGACGTGGTCGAGTACGAGGCCGAGAACGCGCGCGAACTGCTGATCGGCAAGCCGGTGACCCTGAGCGTGCGCGTGCTGGCCTCGGCGACATTGCATGCGCCGCCACGCGTGCTGCACGTGGTGGTCAGCAACCTGCTGCGCAACGCCTGCAGCTACACCGACGCCGGGCGCATCGAGGTCGAGGTCGAGGCCGACCGCATCCGCATCCGCGACACCGGCATTGGCATGTCCGAGGACGCTTTGCGGCACGCCTTCGAGCCGTTCTTCCGTGCCGAGCCGGAGCGCCCGCAAGGCACCGGGCTGGGCCTGTCGATCGTGCGCCGGCTGTGCGACCGTTTCGGTTGGCAGGTGGCCCTGGAGAGCACCGAGGGCGGCGGCATTCTTGCGACCGTGCGGTTCCCGCCGGTCACGTGAGCGCCCGCGCACGGCGGCGCGGGCGCGTCACGGTTCAATCCTTCAGGTACGGACGCAGGGTGTCGCGCCACAGCGCGTAGCCGGCCGCGTTCATGTGCAGCTTGTCCGGTCCGAACAGCTCGGCGCGCGGCTGCCCGTCGGCACCCAGCATCGGCGTGTACACGTCGACGAACTGCACCTGCTTCAGGCTTGCGGCGGCCTTGCGGATCAGCGCGTTGGCCTCGGCCATCTTCGGCATCAGCGCCGCGCGCGAGGGGCTGGGCTTGATCGACAGATAGACGATGCGGGTCTTGGGCAGGTCGCGGTGCACGCGGGTCACGAAGGCCACGAAGTCGTCGCGCACCTGCTGCGGGCTGCGGCCGCTGTTGAGGTCGTTGTCGCCGGCGTAGAACACGATCAGGCGTGGCTTGTACGGCACCACGATGCGGTCGGCATACCAGGTACTGTCGCGGATCTCCGAGCCGCCGAAGCCGCGGTTGAGCGTCTGCACGCCCGGAAAATCCGTGGCCAGCGAGGTCCAGAAGCGGATCGAGGAACTGCCGACGAACAGCACGCCACCGGGTTTGACCGGATGCGCGGCATCGTCCTTGGCGAAACGCGCCATGTCCTCTTCCCAGGCGGCATTGGAGACCTGATCGGGCACGCTGGGCGGCGGGGGTGGGGTGAGCGCCAGCGCCGGCGACAGGCCCAGCAGGGACAGACTGAACAGACTCAGGGCGAGCAGCGGTGCGCGCAGCGGCGAACGGGGCATGACGCCTCCTCGAAGCAAGGGGATCGGCGATGGTGCCGCAGGCACGACATGCAGGCAAATCCGCGGCGATGCCGGCGGTGCTGCGGGGCTTGTGGCAAAATTGCCGCCTATCCCGCTGCGCCTTGCCCATGACCGATTCCTTCCGGCCGTCGTCGTCGCGTCCCCGTTCGCTGGGGCGGGGCTGAGCCGTGGCCGACCAGTTCGGGCATCTGCCGCGTGGACCGCGCCGCATGCTGATGGCGGCACGCTGGTCCTGGCAGGGGCTGCGCGCGGCTTGGCTGCACGAATCCTCCTTCCGCCTGGAGGTGTGCCTGTTCCTGATCTTGGCGCCGCTGGCGCTGTGGCTGGGGCAGGGGCCGGTGCAGCAGGTGCTGATGATCGGCTCGCTGCTGCTGGTGCTGGCGGTGGAACTGCTCAATTCGGCGATCGAAGCGGTGATCGAACGCTACGGCCCCGAGCATCACGAATTGGCTGGGCGCGCCAAGGACATGGGCTCGGCCGCGGTCTTCGTGATGCTGGCCAACGTGGTGCTGTGCTGGGGCCTGATCCTGCTGCCGCGCCTGCTGTGATCGCCGCCCGTTTCTTCTTCCGTTAAAGGATCCGACGCCATGGCCCTCGAGTTTCTCGCCGACCCCAACACCTGGCTGACGCTGTTGACGCTGAGTGCGTTGGAGATCGTGCTGGGCATCGACAACCTGGTGTTCATCTCCATCGCCGTGGGCAAACTGCCGGAAGCGCAGCGCCCGGCCGCGCGCAAGTTCGGCATCGCGGTGGCGTGCCTGACCCGCATCGCGCTGCTGGTGTCGCTGGCGTTCCTGGCGCGCATGCAGGGCGAGCTGTTCAGCGTCGCCGGCATGGGCATCTCGATCCGCGACCTGGTGCTGATCGTCGGCGGCCTGTTCCTGCTGGTGAAGGGCACGATGGAGATCCGCGAGCTGATCACCGGCGGCGAAGACGAAGACCCCACCACCAGCAAGGCCTCGGGCGTGTTCTGGATGGTGATCGCGCAGATCGCGGTGATCGACATCGTGTTCTCGCTGGATTCGGTGATCACCGCGGTGGGCATGGCCCAGCACATCCCGGTGATGATCGCCGCGGTGCTGCTGGCGGTGGCGGTGATGCTGCTGGCGGCCAACCCGCTGGGCCGCTTCATCGACGCCAACCCGACGGTGAAGATGCTGGCGCTGGCCTTCATCCTGATGATCGGCGTGGTGCTGATCCTGGACGGCCTGGACGTGCACGTGCCCAAGCCCTACATCTACGCGGCGATGGGCTTCTCGGTGCTGGTGGAGTGGCTGAACCTGCTGATGCGCCGGCGCGCCGCCGCGCACCAGGTGCCCGGCGCCGGCAAGTGGTGAGCCACCACTGAGATCGGCTGCGTTTTCACCGGCGGCGTGGCAAGCTGCGCGCAGTCATCCGCCGGAGTCCTCGCATGCGCCTGTTGTCCCGCTCCCTGTTTCTGGCCGCGCTGGCGGTGTTGCTGTCCGGCTGCGGCTACAACGCGATCCAGCAGAAGGACCAGGCGGTCAAGGCCGGCTGGTCGGAAGTGCTGAACCAGTACAAGCGCCGCGCCGACCTGGTGCCGAACCTGGTCAACACGGTCAAGGGCTATGCGGACCAGGAGCGGCAGGTGTTGACCGACGTGACCAATGCCCGTGCCCGCGTCGGCCAGGTGCAGGTCAATGCCGACGATGCCGCCTCGCTGCAGCAGTTCCAGCAGGCGCAGGGCCAGTTGTCCAGCGCGCTGTCGCGGTTGCTAGTGGTCAGCGAGAACTACCCGAACCTGAAATCCGACCAGGCCTTCCGCGATCTGCAGGCGCAGCTGGAAGGCACCGAAAACCGCATCACCGTGGCGCGCGGCCGCTACATCCAGGCGGTGCAGGACTACAACACCTACATCCTGTCCTTCCCGCAGGTGCTCACCGCCAAGATGTTCGGCTACAAGGAGAAGCCCAACTTCTCGGTGGAGAACGAAGCGCAGATTTCCGAGGCGCCGGCGGTGAACTTCGGCGGTCAGCCCGCGTCCGCGCCGCAGCAGCCGCAACAGCCGGCGCCGGCGCACTAAGCGCCGCCGTGGGCCGGCGTGACCGTGCGTTCCACATTCGTGGTGGCTGAGCGCGCTGTCGCATCGGCGGCGTCGCGTGGCGCCGCTCGCTGCACATCTTGCCGCCGGCTCGCCGGCGTCTGGCTGGTGCTGCTGCTGGCGTTGCTGCCCTGGCTGGCCTGGGCGCAGGCCGAGGCGCCGATCCCGCCGCTGGATGCGCCGGTGGTCGACACCACCGGCACGCTGACGCCGAACCAGCGCCTGGAACTGGACCGGCAGGCGGTGCAACTGCAGCAACGCAAGGGCAGCCAGTTGCAGGTCCTGGTGGTGTCCAGCACCGCGCCCGAGAGCATCGAGCAATACACCCAGCGCGTGTTCGACCAGTGGAAGCTCGGCCGCAAGGGCGTGGACGACGGCGTCCTGCTGGTGGTGGCCAAGGACGACCGGCGCGTGCGCATCCAGCCCGGCTATGGCCTGGAAGGCGCGATTCCCGACGCCACCGCCAACCGCATCATCCAGGAGTACCTGGTGCCGCGCTTCCGCGCCGGCGACTACAGTGGCGGGATTTCCGAAGCGACCGCGATGCTGGTCAAGCTGATCGACGGCGAAGCGTTGCCGGCGCCGGTCAGCGCGCACGCCTCGGCCTCGCGCGGCGGCGGCCTGGGATTCGGTTTCTTCGCCGGCCTGTTCGCGGCGCTGGTCGCGCAGGTGCTGTTCGCGCGGCTGTCGCGCCCGGTGCGCGGCGTGCTGAGCGGCGTGGTCGGCGGCGGCGTCGGTCTGCTGG